>JAGUXS010000023.1 GCA_020061725.1 Patescibacteria group bacterium
TAATCAGTAATTATCCCTCTTTGCAGGATTGTATTCGTTGCTCATTACGAGTTATTGGTTACTGATTATTTTTTTTGTTTTTAAACCACTTCAATAAGATAACACTTTTTACAATAGATAATTTCTTTTCTATCAAAGACTTACGCACATTAAAAATAAAGTAAAATATAGACAAATAAATTAAACATAAAAGGGGGATAAAATTTATTTCAATTTCTATAAACAAAAGGACTCTATTGTGTCAATATCTAAATGGATATTTAATTATTGACGACAGTGTTTTTATTTAGCAAAAATATTGAACCAACTTATATTCACTATTCTAGAAAATATTATAAACAAGTTAATGACATTATACATTACGCTTAAAAAAATTAAAAATATCATTGGTCATTTATAATTAATCTTAAATCTAATCCGCCAAATTCGTTTAAAATCGTCTGATAATTATCAAAGTGTAGCTAAATTAATGGAAAGTATGCTAAACAATACATCTATTAATTGTCTTTTGCATGACTTTGGTTTAGTTAAGATATTCAAACTTAAACGAGATTCAATAGACGATTATGATTATGTTGTCCTAATAATATTCAACTATTTTCCAGTGATATTAGAATGGCTAATACCCATCATTGAAAAATAGAAAAATTTCATCGTGTGGCAAAAAAACAAGCAATTAAAATTCAAAGTTGTTAATTTAGAGGTCATAGAGCTAAACATAATCACATACTCTGCAGTACTTTGGCTTTCTTAGTTATTGAAAAACATCGACTGGAACATAGATTTTCTTAGTATGAAAATAAATCAAAAATTATTATTGACGCTCTTAGAAAATATCTTAGAGAACCATTTGTGCCATTACCGATAAAGTCTCTTAAGTCTCGATATTTAAGTTTATCAAAAAGCTATAATCTACTATAAAACATAGAAACAAACATTGAAATCACGCTAAAATGGCCTGATTCTGATTTATTATTTGTGTGTGTTTGCCTTATTTTGTTGTAAATGCGCGTAGTAGTAAATCCTGATAATTTTGCAATATTTAATATTTAATATACTATCAGAGTTCTTCGACGTATCGTCGAAGGATAAAATGTAAAATAACAGTTTAAAATGTAAATTTTAAAAATAATTTCTAATTTTCAATTTTTTTTATTTTTGTATTGTCATTTTTTATTTTGATTTTTACATTTTACATTCCACATTCATAATGATGTCCTATTCTTAAAATAGTTTCTTCGTCAAAATATTTTCCGATAATTTGAAAAGCTACTGGTAGACTTTTGCCATCATTGACAATATATTCTTTTGCTTTTTCTCTCATTTTTATTTTTCCACATGGCACAGTCAAAGATGGCAGTCCGGCTAAATTTACTGGCACTGTAAAAGCATCTACTAAATACATAGTCAAAGGATCTTCCACTTTTTCTCCAATTTTAAAAGGTAAAATAGGTGAAACAGGACAAACAAGCGCGTTATATTTTTCAAAAGCCTTAATGTATTCTTGTCTAATTAAAGTTCTAATTTTTGTCGCTTTTAAATAAAAAGCGTCATAATAACCAGCTGATAAAGTGTAAGTACCCATCATAATACTTCTTTTAACTTCATCGCCAAATCCATTTGTTCTCGTTTTTAAATACATATCTAATAAACATTTGACATTTGACATTTGACATTTGACATTTTTATTATACCTAATACCATCATATCGCGCTAAATTCGCGCTTGCTTCAGCTTTGGCAATAATATAATATGCGGCAATTGCGTATTTAGTCATTGGTAAATTTATTTCTTTAATTTTCGCGCCTAATTTTTCAAATATTTTTATTGCTTCATAAATTGATTCTTTAATTTTTTGATCTAATTCTTTTTGTTCAAAAAATTCTTTAGGTAAACCTATTTTTATTCCTTTTATAGTTTTGTTTAAATTTAAAGTATAATCAGGAACATTTTTTGGACTTGTCGTTGAATCTAATTTATCATTTCCAGCAATGGCATTAAGAACAATAGCCGCATCCTCAACTGTTTTAGTAATTGGACCAGCTTGTTCAAATGATGAAACATAAGAAATAATTCCAAATCGACTAACTCGACCATAAGTTGGTTTTAACCCAACTACTCCGCAAAAAGCGGCTGGTTGTCGAATACTTCCACCAGTATCAGTGCCAATAGAATAAATTGATTCATTTGCCGCAACTGAAGCCGATGCTCCGCCAGAAGTTCCTCCTGGAACTCGTTCTAAATCATATGGATTACGAGTTGGGCCAAAAGCTGAATTTTCTGTGCTTGATCCCATGGCAAACTCATCGCAATTTTGTTTTCCTAATATGACCAATCCATTTTCTTTAAGTTTTTTAATAACCGTGCAATCATAAGGGGGAATAAAATTTTCCAAAATTTTAGAACAAGCCGTTGTTTGAACTCCTTCTGTGCAAAGTAAATCTTTTATTCCAGCCGGAATTCCTTCTAAAATTTTAATTTGTTCATTTTGAGTAATTTTTTTATCTACTTTTTTTGCTTGTTCTAACGCTTCTTTTTCTGTAATCAAAATAAATGAATGAATTTTTTCATCCACTTTTTTAATTTGATCTAAACACGCTTGAGTTAATTCAACGCTAGAAAAATCTTTTTTTATCAATCCCTCATGCGCTTGTCTAATTGTTAATTCATTTAAAATCATAAAAATATCTGTTATTTAATATTTGATAATTTTTAGTTTTTAAAAACTAAAAATTATCAAACTTTGACAAAAATTCTGAACAATATTATAAAATCCCCTTATTTTAGCCAAAATATTTTTTTTATTTAAAAAATATTTTGGCTTATTTAAGAGAAATTAATAAAATTTGCCAAAGTTTAGAATTAATTTAAAATACTGAAGGAATTTTAATAAATCCATTTTCTACATCTGGCGCGCATTGCAATAATTTTTCTGTTTCTATTTTTTCTTTAATCTCATCTTCTCTTATTCTATTTTTCAATCCAATTATTTGATTAGTAGATTCTACGTTTTTTGTATTCACTTCGTTTAATTGTTTTACATAATCTAAAATAGAAGAAAGCTGTTTGGTAAATTTCTTTTTTTCTTGGTCTGTTAATTTTAGTTGAGCTAATTTTGCCACATACTCAACTTCTTTAATGGTTAATTGCATAAAAATGCAAAAAATAAAAAATCGAAAATAAAAAAAGATAAAATAATCGCTAATCTTTTTGTGTTAATTATGTAAATAAACATAATATAGCCTCAATTTTTAATTACTCTAATTTATCTATAAATTATAGATAAACAAATTTCAAACTAAATTTAGTGTTCTTATATTTTAAGAAAAAATTATTGATCTTTTTGTCAATCTATGTTAATATCAAAAATTAATTTTTAATTTTTAATTTTTATTTTTTCACCAAAAGGGCGAGACATCCTTTGGCTGAAATTTTAATTTTATAAGTTTATGCAAAAAAAATTTATTTCAAAAGAAAAACTTCAAGAATTAATCAAAGAACTTAAATATTTAAAAGAGGTTAAACGAGTTCAAGTGGCCGAAAAAATTTCTAATGCTAAAGATTTAGGAGATTTATCAGAAAATGCGGAATATAGCGAAGCAAAAGAAGAGCAAGCTTTATTAGAAAAGAAAATATCTGAATTAGAAGATATAATACAATGTGTAACGATTGTTAAAAAATCAGAAAATAAAAATATAATTTCAATTGGATCCACGGTTGAAATTAAATATAATGGACAAATTAAAAAATATTTTATTGTTGGAAGTGAAGAAGCAGATCCTTCTCAGGGGAAAATATCCAACGAATCTCCACTTGGAAATGCTTTAATTGGATATAGAATAGGAGATTCAATAGAAGTAAAAACTCCAAAAGGATTGGTAAAATGTACTATTTTGAAAATTAGTTAAGCTTAACGCCAAAATTTAAGTATTTTTAATTTTATGAAATTTCAAAACGGGGGGGTATGTACTTTATTTCAAAATTAGTATATATCCACATCGCATTCCAAGAATGGACTATTTATGATATCATTTAACAATGAAATATTCAAACTAAACAAAAAAAACAAATAAAAGAATTGAAAAACATTATAAATGATAATAACAGTTCTAATCGAGAAATCAAGAGATCTCAAATTATTTCAATGCTTGATAAAAGAAAA
>JAGUXS010000056.1 GCA_020061725.1 Patescibacteria group bacterium
AATTTTTAGAGTAGCTATTTGGCTAAAATCCAACATAAAAATTTAAAATGCAAAATGCAAAAATCAAAATGACAATTCAAAATTTAAAAATTATTTAATTCCAAAATCATTTTAACCTTAGTCCATTTTGCGTTTTAGATTGCTCGCTTCGCTGAAGCGAGAGCGAAGCGGGTCATTTTGCATTTTGATATTTGAATTTTTAATTTATAACGCTCTATCCGGATAATTGGTAATCAAACCATCAACGCCCCAAGATTTAAACTTTTTTATTTCCCTTGAACTATTAACCGTCCAAGCCCAAATGTAAAGATTGTTTTGGTGAGCTGCTGCTAAATATTTTTTCTTAAGAAAATTATGTCTAATATGAAAACCGTCAGCGTGATGGGTCTTGGCTAATTTTAAAAAATCAGCCAAGCGACGCGGCAATTTTCTGATTAAAATGCCAGTTTTAATTTTGGGATTCAAATTTTTAGCAATTCTTAATTTATTATAAAGAAAAGAAGAAATCACGACTTGATTAGTAATTCTTTTTTGTTCAATCAACTTTACTGCCGGCACCACGGTGCCCAGGCCTTTTAATTCAATATTAAGCAAAATATTTTTTCCAGCTAATAAATCAATAACTTCTTCTAAAGTCGGAATTCTTTCACCACTGCCAGCATCAATCTTTTTAATCTCTTCTAAGGTTATTTGACTTACCAAACCTTTACCTCGAGTTGTGCGGCTAACATCATTGTCGTGAATCACAATTAATTTTTTATCTTTTGATAAATGGACGTCCAACTCCACTCCCTGGGCTCCTAAACCAACAGCTTTCTTGAAACTTCTCAAGGTATTTTCCGGCGCGTAACCCCTGGCCCCCCGATGGCCAATGATAAGCATAAATTTTAAAGTTAAAGCTCAAATATTAAAACAATAAATTTCTACTAATTTCGCGAAGCGGGTTTCTGTGAGTTTCTGAAACTTATTGATACTAATAGAAATTAGTTATTATTTAAATTTTTGTGTTGCCTGCTTTTGTTATTATTCTACCAAAAAATCGCCCAAAAGGCGATTTTTGAAAATTATCCCGATCAAATTCAAATTAGGTTTCTCTTAAATAGCCCCAGCTATGCAGTTTATCGCTATCTTCAAACCAACGATCGCCAATATCTTTTCTATAATACATATTGGGAATGAGAATATTTTTTATTCGGCGATAGACCTGCCTTTGGGTTTGTTTCATTGTTTGACCGCAACCAACAACAATTAAAGACACTCCCGAGGTGCCGGTTAACACCCACTCCCCGTCAACCAATTTAACATCTTCAATATGAATGCCATCCGAATTATTTGGTTTTTTAAACATTATAACGGCTTCGCGGGTATGTTGCTCCAAAATTTTAATATCCGCTCCATAAGGAAAAGGCGGAGTGACAATTCTAACGCCAATCTGAAATCCGCCTTTAGTTCTAAATCTGGTAAACTTCTGGGTTGCTAACTGATAAAGGAATTCGCCGATCGGCATTAAAATTCCTTCTTGCTGAATGCTAATTGTCGGATAACCAAAGCGAGCGGTAAATTCCAAAGGATAAATGCCGTAATTATTAACAATACAATTGAGGTCAATGTAACCGACATAACCCTCTTCTTTCAGTTTTGACTCCATTTTTTTTAAGGTCACATTAAATATTTTATTTGGCTCGCTCCAAAACATAGTGGTGCCCATTTCACCGGTTGAGGGACCGATATTGCCGGGAAAAAGTTTTTTGTGTTCAAAATTGACATTAATGGGATAAACAAATTCTTGACCGTTAAAAAAAGCGCCAACCGCCACCTCCACTCCGCTGACTCGTTTTTGCAGCTGATAAACTTTAATGCTTTTAATTTTGGCCGCTATTTTTTTATAGGCCTCAAGCACCTGAATCACATCTTTGCCATCATCCTCCTCGCCGACGAAAAGCGATAATTTAAGATTTTGCGCTTCGCCGCTGGGTTTAAAAACATATTTAGCCGGATTTTGCTTGATAAAATTTATTCCCTCATCAAAGGAAGTAAAGGTCTCATAAGGAATAATGGTAATACCGGCTTTTTTCAACTCTTCCTGGCCAAAAGACCTGTCATCTTCCAGTTGGTCGGTATAGGGAGTGCCACTGACCACTGGTTTTCCTTTTTTTCTTGCCTCGTTGGCCCATTTGCCCATACCTAAAACATCATCAAAAATAACGATATCGGCCCAGTCAATTTCTTTTTTCCAATTGTCGGTCTTGGGCACAAAACCGTCGGCGATGTCTCTTTCTGTTTTGTTGTCAATATAATATTTAACTTCGTGACCCTCTTTAACGACTTGCCAAACAATGTCGCTAATCAGGGCATCATAAGAGACAAAAAGAAATTTTCTTTTCTCCGTAGTTTGCGCAAGATGATTATTATTCATTTTTTAGTAAATTATTTTTTATTAATTAAACATATTATTAATTATAAAATGATTTTATTTTTTTGCAATAAAAAAACAGCCCGGGGCTGTGCATAAATAAAAAAGAGAGAGAATTTTTCTCTCTTTATCTAAAAATGGGGCGGAATAAAATTAAAAAAATGAATTGAGGGACAAATTTATTCTTGGAATGACCCTATTCATAATTACGAAGTAACGAAAAATTAGTTTGTCTTTTTTGCCATCAGGCACCTTATAAAAGAAATGATATCTTTTTAATAAATTTTCGCTTAATTTTTTGATATTTGAGTCATATCTTGGCAGGAGTGGAAGGAATTGCTATGTTGAATAACATGGCGATTTCGCTATATTCATAGCACGGGCTGAGGGAATCGTCCCCCACCTTTTGGCAGGAGTGGAAGGAATCGGACCCTCGTTCCCGGTTTTGGAGACCGGTGTTCTGCCATTGAACTACACTCCCAGCAAAAGGTGGGGGATTGGAGACCGCAGTTATACCATTTAACTAAGCCCGCAATTAAATAACTTATCTGCCTTATTTTATAAAATCTAAAGTTTTTTGTCAATTGAAAATCTTTAATTTTTTTAGTTAAATTCATTGACAAAAAAGTCGTTTTGTGCTACAATTCAGCCTTATGAAAAATTTAAAAATCCTCACAATTTTACTCCTGATAAGCTTTGGTTGTTTGACTATGGTAAAAACAACTCTGGCTGCCACTTTTCAGTCAACAATTAACATCAGCACCAGAGATGGCAATTATGGGGCACTCCCAAATGTCAGTTTTGTGATTTATAAACAAAAGACCGACATTGACGGCCGTCGCCTGCCAGGCGACCAAGTTGCCTCTGGCAATACCAAAGACAAGACCATGGCTACAGTTAAAATTAATGTTGATAATCGCAGCCCGATGTATTTAGCTAAATTTTATACCAAAAACGCCAATGTGGCGCCGATTTATTATTATGATCTTGATTTAACTAATACTTATACTTATAACTTCATTGCCCGTCTTAGCTCACTGCGAATTATTTTACAAAATGCTGAAGGTAAAATTTTAACTAATCAAAAATTTAACCTCTATACTCAAAAAACCGGGCTGACCGGGACTCTCAAAGGAGATTTATATGCTTCCAATTTAGCTACTAATAATCAAGGTTATAGCGATGTTTATTTAGCCGAGGGCGCCTACTTAATTGAATTGCTGTTGGATGGTGGCACAACTTTTATCAAAGACAATCTTAAAGTCACTAAAGAACAAAAAACCACTCTTATTTATCCGATTAGTGAATTAGTAATCACTATCAAAGATGAGAAAGGAGTGGCTTTGCCAAAACAAAAATTTGAAATTTATACTCAAACAACTGACAACATTGGTCAGCCAACTTTTGGTAAAAAAATTATAGCGACTGACACTGGCGAAGGAATTAAAAAATTACTTTTGCCGCCTAATATCTACGGGTTAAAAATTTTTAATGTTAATCGCCAAGCTGATTCCTTATTTGGCCAAGTTTTAACCGAATCAAATTTACTTATTATTAATTACTCGCCTAGTAATTTAAGATTAATTTTAAAAGATGCTAATAGAAACTATTTTAAAAATAAAGAAGTGGCTATCTTTACTCAAAATTGCGCCAGTTGCGGTAATTTTTTAGGAGCTCGCGTTGCCTCTGCTAAAACTAACAACTGTGGAGAAGCAAACTTTCAATTAACCCCGGGAATTTATGTTATAAAAATTGCTGCTTTGGGGGGAGTTGATTATTATTTTTATGATCAAAAAATTGCGGCTGGGGAAAATAAAATTTTAACCGAATATCTGAGTTCAATTCGAATTATTGGTCGCCGAGGTAATGGGGATATTCTTAAAAATGTTCTTGTCAGTATTACTAGCCAAAAATTAGATATTAATCAAAAACCACTTTCAGATAAAATAATCGCCACCCTAAACACTAAGGATGTTGGTTTTGCTGATCTTTATTTACCAGCTGGGAATTATTTTGCGATTTTTAATAAAAATATAATTGCTAATCTTAAAGTTGAACGGGCTCACCTAACCCAGTTGACAATTTTAGAAACGGAAAAGGGTTTTAGCTATCCGGTAAAAATCGTTTTTTTAGGGGAAGAGACATTAATAAAACCAAAAATTACACTAACTATTCCGAGAAAAAAAATCATTAATAATTTTTACAGTCAAAAAAGATTGAGTTTGGACTTAGAACAAACTTTAGCCCGCCAGTTAAAAGAAAAATTAGAACATATTTTGGGCCAAGGCAAAATAGGCGTCTCATCTGAAAACTGGCCGATTTTAGTTAATGCTCATGTTTATGGTGGCTACGCAGCGACTGAAATCGCCCACACAATTAAAAATGGACCCTTAGTGGTCCACCCAACTATTCCGGCCGCCGTCTGGCGCGGCTCGGCAGATTATCAAAAATATTTAGCGAGAGTAAAATAAACCCCGTCGTCATTGCGAGCGACTGATTTATAATTTTAAAACCCCTTTTATATCTCCCTTTTTAAAAGGGAAAAAAATAAATCCCCCCCTTTTGTAAAGGGGGGATTAAGAAGGATTTATATTTTCCCTAAAGCAAAGGGGAATTTTATTTTTTTTAAAACAACGTATCCCGAATTTGGCGTTAACTGCACCAGCGCTTGATAATTTTTAAAATTATGATACTCTAAACCATTAGTATTAACGCACTTCACAAAAACTTATAAAAGGAGGGTAAAGCGGTTTTTTTATTTATTAACAATTAAGTTATTAAATTTAAACAATCTATACCCAAGCCAATAATAACTAAAACCAATGCCATGACGATGGCGATTAAATATTTGACTAAATTACAAAAATCTCTTTATCTCTCGCTCAAGGGCAGCGGGGAAATTACAAATGACTGACCAATGATTTTTAGGCAAAAATTGTTTTAATTCCTGGGCAAAACGAATATCTGATTTTTTTAATATTTTAAGAGTTTCTATTAAGACATTCCTTTGCGGGGCAGCCAGTAAATTGGCACGAATTATAAAATAAAAATCATAAAAATCGCGTGGCTTTTTTCTGGAAAAAAGAGCTTTAATTTTTTCATCAATAAGTTGCGCTTGATTAAGATGCACGATGGTATAGGGTAGGACAAAATCACTGGCAATAGTTGTCACCTCCCCTTGCTTTTTGCCTTGGCGCAAAGAAATTTCCATTTGTAATTTAATAATATAACCACCGGCCTTAAAAGTTATAATAGCTAAATAGCCGCCAGTGGTTGTTTTTGCTTCTTGGATATTAGCCTGTATTCCTTCTCTTTCAATTTCAGCCAAGGCATTAATTATTATCTGCTCAAGGGCTTTTTTATCTTTTAGCGAAGAACTAAAATCAAGGTCTTCGGAAAAACGCGGACTCTGATAAAGAAACCGCAAGGCAGTTCCGCCCTTAAAATATATTTTATCGCTCTGTGGTTGCTGGTAAAAATATGACAAGAAAAGATGCTGCAAATATTCTCGCCTAATATTAAGTTCAGTGGTTTGATATTTATTAGCCAGGGTTTTAATAAATTCATCGGCAATCATATTTTTTGAATAATTTTCAAGAGGCCTTCCCTTTGATAAAGTTTGGCATATTTTATTATTTTTGTTTTAGATAGAGCCGAGATATTTATTCTTTCATTAAACGACTTTTGGCCTAAAGAAACAAAGTAAAGATAATCAACTAAAGCTTTTTCCGGTTCAGCTAGAAAAAAACTATGTTTGCCTTCCTTAATTAAAGTATAACCAGTAAAGGCCTGTTTTTTAATTTTAAAATAAATAAACACTTTATTATTTAACACAAATTCTCTGGTGGGCTTGGTGGTAGCTGAGGTGACCGAATAAACCATTTCGGGAATAAGGCCGTGCTTGGCTAAGGCGTATTCAAATGAAAGATATGAAGGCCGATAAAGAGCGTTGGCGATCTGCTCTTCGTTGGGCAGATGATGTTTTAGGACATAGAGTCCTTTTTTAATTCTAAGAAAGAGACCCTTTTTAGTATAATTTTCTAAAAAATATTTTGTCCGAGTGGCGGAAATTCCAAAAACACGGCCGAATTCTTCTGGGGTAAAGATAAATATCTGCCGTCTTATGAGTTCTTCTTGGACTAATAAGGGTTGTAAAATGTTTGATTTCATTAAAGTAAAAATAATTATACTTATCTGAAATCATTATATACCCTGATTTTTTATTTGTCAAGACATTTTAGCCAATCTGTGGATAAAATTTTTAAGATTTTTTGTCATTTTTGCAATAATAACCGCTTGGATTTTTATGGTTATCCTCAAATTTGGCAAAAGCCGGCGATTCCGCAAATTTTTCAAATGACAATTTGGCTCTTTTAACATTTCTTTTGACATTTTTGTGCTTTTACTATTTTTTCTGGAATTTGCTATAAT
>JAGUXS010000063.1 GCA_020061725.1 Patescibacteria group bacterium
ATCTAAGACGTTTGATATGTATTTAAAAGATAAAATTAGAAATGATTTAGGGCAATTTGTTTACACTAAAACTCAAAAAAGACCAATGATTTTACCTGTCTTGATTGAAGTATAAAAATTTTAAATTTTATAAGTCAATACAGTAAATTATTTTTTATTTTATTGTTTTTTTGTTTTGGATTATTATTCCAATTCCACTAATAATCATTAAATCAGATAGATTAAAAATAGGAAAAAATAAAAAATCTATAAAATCAATCACATTGTCATAAAGAAAGCGGTCGATTAAATTATTAAAAGCGCCAAGAATTATTAGGGTTAAAGCCAAAATAATAATGGCGTTTTTTTTAATATAACTTTTTATTAAGAAAAAAAATAAACCTAATAAAATTAGGCTTATTAAAAAATACATTATAAATGAATTCAAATAAAAACCAAAAGCAATTCCAGAATTTTTAAATATTTTTAAATTTAACCATTGAGAATTAAATGAAAAATCAGAATAGAGGAAAAAATATTTTAAAAAACGGTCAACAAAAAACAAAAGAAAAGAAAAAAAATTAATCCAGAAAATTTGTAGAGAGTAAAATTTAATCATTTGTTTTAATATTTTATTTACCCCTCGTTTTTTAATTTTCTCAAAATTAATTTTACAAAATATATAAATAAATTTCTAATTTAATCAGAAGAAGCGAGAGGCTTAGCAGTTTTTATGCATTTTTGACAAACAATAGCGGCCGGAAAAATTAAAAGACGTTTTTCTTCTATTTTTTTGCCGCATTTTTCGCAAATTCCAAATTTATTTTCTTTTATTTTTTCTAAAGCGCGATAAATTTGTTGAAGAGAAATTTCTAAACTATTTTCTACTCCAATATTTTCTTCAAACCCTTCTATCTCTAAAACATTATCACCTTCCTCATTCCCAATGTCGGGGAAAATGGCATTGTAATCATCTTTTATATCTTTGCTTTTTATAGCGATTTCATTTAATTTTTTTTCTAATTTTTCTTTTTCTTCAACAAGACTTTTTTTAATTTTTTTTATAAAATTTTTATCCATATATTTAAATATCTCATCAAAGATTTAAAAATTTACATAAATTAAAAGAGGGCGCAAAGCCCCATTTTTAATTTTTTGGGTTTTACGCCCTCATTATAAATCTTATATCTACAAAGATTTAAATAAAAATTGCTTTTTATTATTATTTTTTAAGCAAATATAATTTTTCTTTATAAAGATATAGATTTAAGAGAGCGTCTGACTTCGCATAATTTCTTACCTTTTAATGGGATTTATTTTTTATTAATAAATAATAAATCCCCTTTTGTTTTTGTTTTTTTCTTTTTAAAAATTAAGACAAGTCAGATTTTGTTTTAATTTAAGAAAAAGTAAGAAATTTAAAAAAACGTATTTATACAATAAAATAATTATTTTAATTTGTCAACAAATTATTCACAGTACTTATCCACAGCTTAGTTAATTTTATATTTTGTAGGAAATAAATAATTGTTCGCTCTTTTGCAAATTTCAATAAAATTTGATAAAATACATAAAACGATTTTAAAATAATTAAAAAAATCCAATCTAAAATCTAAAATTTATAATCTCTTATTTTTAAAATTTCTTATAAGTCACAAGTTAATTTATTATGACAAAACAAAATAAAAAAAAATTCGTATTTTTATTTTTAATTTGTTTTTTGTTTATTTTTTTTCCTTTGCATTTTATTGAAGCTGGTTGTTGCAAAGAAAGTAAAGGATATTTAAAAGAATGTTTAGAGGCTAATCCTTATATTTGTCAGGAAACAAAAGAACAATTTGATTGTAAAATACCAAACGTTTGGTTAGGAGATGGCTTTTGTTCTAATTATGATTTTTGTAAAGAAATCGGTTGTTGCAAACAGGTGATTGGAAATAATATTAACTGTAATAAAAAAAATAGAACAGAATGTCAAAATTATTGTTTTTTCCCAAAAATAGAATGTTCTCAAGTGATGGGATGCAAAGAGGGATTAATAGCTGGTTGTTGTGTTGTGGAACGCGAAGGAAAAACTGAGTGCGTTGATGGAGAAACGCTTTTTCGCTGTCCCACTGCCATTAATCCCAAAAAACATTTTGAAGCAGGAAAATCTTGCGTTAATATTCCTGGTTGTCCTCAATCATTATCAGGAGGAGAAATTAAAAAACAAGAAATTAAACCATTAGATCCTTTAAATTTTATTCCCAGCGTTACAATTCCCGGTTCAGAATTTCAAGCAGGAGTAGCAATGCCAGTTAGCAAAGATAATATGAGTGATTTATTGGCGCGATATATTAGCGCGATTTTTGAATTTCTTGTCGCTGTTTCGGCAATTTTAGCTGTTTTAATGATTTTTTTCGCTGGAATTAAATGGATGTTGGCATTTGGCAGTTCAGAAAAAGTAGGAGAAGCAAAAAAAATGATTGGCAACGCAATTCTTGGTTTAGTGTTAGCGTTAGCCACTTATACTATTTTAAGTTTAATAAATCCTCATTTGGTTATTTTAAAAAGTTTAAACATAACACCAATTAAAAGGATAGAATTGGAATTTAAAAGTGAAAAAGGCGCATCTGTTGGTGGATGGACAGGGAAGAATATTACAACTTATGATAAAATATTAGAATCAGCTGCAAATAAGCACAATTTAGATTGTACGAGACTCAAAGCGCATATGTTAATTGAATCCGGAGGTAATCCAAATGTAGTTTCATGGGCAAACGCATGCGGGTTAATGCAGCTTTTGCCAACTACAGCGGGAAAAACTTGTGAAGAATTAAAAAACCCTGAAGTTAATATTTTTATAGCTGCTCAATATTATAAAAGTTTACAGTTAAACACGTGTCCTAAAAGCACTTCGATAAAAAGAAAATCAGGACAAATAGAAAAAGTTAATTGTTATCCAGAAAAAACAGAATGTAAAAATAGCAGTCTTAAATATGTTACAGCTGCTTATAATGGCGGACTTGGCGCAAATTGCAGCAGCGCTAATTGTTTGAATCAAACTTTTTGGGAATGTGAAAAAAATTTAGGTTATAAAGAAACTCGCGATTATGTGCAAAAAGTTAACGCAACATATTTTTTATTAAAAAAAAAAGGTTGGGGTTGCTAGTAAATATTTTTAATAACATAAAAAATATAATTGTTGACTTACGATACGTTCTGTGATAAAATACAGAACATATGCAACTTAAATTACATAAAAATGCCAAGACAACTTTCATTACAAGAGAGTTA
>JAGUXS010000031.1 GCA_020061725.1 Patescibacteria group bacterium
CACTATTGGAATTATTAGAAGCTGGTGTTCACTTTGGACATCAAACTTCTAAAAGATATCCAAAAACAAAACCTTATATTTTTGGAATTCGCAATGGAATACATATTATTAATTTAGAAAAAACTGTTGAAAAATTAAAAGAGGCTTTAGATTTTATAAAAGAAGTCGCAAAAAAAAATGGAATAATTCTTTTTTTAGGAAGCAAGAAACAAGCTAAAGATATTGTTAAAAAGGCGGCGCAAGAAGTTAATATGCCGTATATAACAGAAAGATGGACAGGTGGGACTTTTACTAATTTATCTACAATTGTTAAAAATGTGAAAAAAATGAAAAAAATGGAAGAAGAAAAAGAAAAAGGAGAGTTTAAAAAATATACAAAAAAAGAGCAATCAAAATTTGAAAAAGAAATTGAAAAATTAAAAAAATTATTTGAAGGATTAAGAGAATTAAATAAACTTCCAGAAGTGCTTTTTATTGTTGGACTTAATGAAGAAGAAACAGCGGCAAAAGAAGCTGTTAAAAAAAAGGTTCCTATCATTGCGATGATTGACACTAATAGTAAACCACAAAATGTAACCTATCCAATTCCAGCTAATGATGACGGAGTCAAATCAATTAAAATGATTGTTAATTTAGTGGTAGAAGCGATTAAAGAAGGGAAAACACAAAGAGATATAAAACAATAAAACGAATTAACCTAATTACTCTCCCTAATTTTTAATTAATCCTGTTGAATCTCGCAAAGCGGGGAATTTTATTGAAAATAAAATTATTTAACAGAGGGGTGTTAATCTAAACAATTAAATTTCAAATATCAAAATATAAATAACAAATAAAAATTTCAACCAAAAATTTTAAAAATAAAAGCATAATTTATTTTGATTTAAAATTTTGGATTTAGATTAATTATTTGAAATTTATTTAAATTAATTGGGGTTAATTCAGGGTAAGTTAGAATTAAAAAATTTATGCAAAAATTTTTCTTAAATTTTACATTTTATTTTTTTCTTTTAGCTATTAGCTAAAGCTATAAACTATTTTTTTATGTTTGATTTAATTAAACAACTCAGAGAGAGAACCGGACTTGGAATATTAGATTGTAAAAAAGCCCTAGAAGAAAGCAAAGGAGATATAGAAAAAGCTATTGAGTTTTTAAGAAAAGCCGGGACAATAAAAGCGGCTAAAAAAGCCGAAAGAGAAACTAAAGAGGGTTTGATTGATTCTTATATTCATCCAGGTGGAAGAATTGGGGTTTTAGTTAAAGTAAATTGCGAGACGGATTTTGTCGCACGGAATGAAGAATTTAAAAATTTAGTTCACGATATAGCGGTGCAAATAGCTGCGTCTGATCCTCAATATTTAAGACCCGAAGATGTTCCTGAAGAAATTAAAGAGAAAGAAAGAGAGATTTTTAGAGAACAATTAAAAAGAGAAGGGAAGCCCGAAGTGATTATAGAAAAAATTTTAGAAGGGAAATTACAAAAAATATATAGCGAAATTTGTCTAACAAAACAAGTTTTTTTTAAAGAAGAAAAAATAACAGTTGAAGAATTGATTAAACAAGCCATTTCTAAATTAGGTGAAAATATCCAAATAGCCGAATTTGTGAGATATAAGTTATAAGCTCAAAACATAAAATAATCATAAATAAATTCCTTTATTAAATGTGAGGTTTTAATATTTTTATGAATACACAAATATTATCAAAATTAAAAATATCTAAAGGGGTAAAAAAAATACGAATTGCAATTAATGGTTTTGGTCGAATTGGTCGACCAAGTTTGAAAATTATTTTATCTCATCCAGAATTAGAAATAGTCGCGATTAATGACTTGACTGATGTGAAAACATTAGCCCATCTTTTAAAGTATGATTCGGTTTATGGAATTTATGAAAAAAATGTTGCTTATCAAGAATTAATTAAAGATGGAAGTGTGGGAAATTTAATTGTAGATAATAAAGAAATTTTTATTTTTGCCGAAAAAGATCCAGAAAAATTACCATGGAGAAAATTAGAGATTGATGTTGTTTTAGAATGTACAGGATTTTTTACAGACAAAGAAGAAGCTGAAAAACATTTAAAGGCAGGGGCAAAAAAAGTGATTATTAGCGCTCCTTCAAAAAATCCAGAAGTGTCAACATTTGTTTTAGGAGTAAATGAAGAAAAATATGATCCAAAAAAAGATAATGTTATTTCTAATGCATCTTGTACAACAAATTGTTTAGCGCCAATTGTTAAAGTTTTACATGATAATTTTGAAATTAAAAATGGATTTATGACCACTGTTCATTCTTATACAAATGATCAGCGAATTTTGGATTTACCACATGAAGATTTGCGTCGAGCTCGAGCTGCGGCAATGTCGATTATTCCCACAAGTTCAGGCGCCGCTAAAACGGTAATAAAAATAATTCCAGAATTAGAGGGTAAAATTGACGGAATTGCAATGCGCGTTCCAATCTCAATTGTTTCTGTTATTGATTTTATTTGCAATGTGTCAAAAAAAACAAATGTAATAGAAGTAACAGAAGCGTTTAAAAAAGCGGTTGAAGGAAAGATGAAAAATATTCTTGCTATTTCTAATGAACATTTGGTTTCAATAGACTATAAAAAAAATTCATATTCTTCCATTGTGGATTTACCATTATTAATGGTTAAAGATGATTTAATTAAAGTTGTTGCGTGGTATGACAATGAATGGGGTTATGCTTGTAGATTTGTGGAAATGGCGGAATATATTGGAAAAAAGATTTAAAATAAAATATGATTTTTTATATTCAAAATCAAATTAAAAAAGCTATTTTAAAAAAGTTTGGAATTAAAATTAAACAAGAAATAATAATTGAACAACCGCCAGACGCGAAAATGGGAGATTTTTGTTTTTCTTGTTTTTTATTAGCAAATGAAACAAAAAAATCTCCAAAAGAAATTGCCGAAATTTTAGCGCAAGAAATTAAATCTGATAAAATAGTTAGAGAAATAAAAAATATTGGTCCATATTTGAATTTTTTTATTCAGAGAAAAGAATTTTTTAAAAATATATGTTCCGCGATTTTAAAACAAAAACAAAAGAAAGCAAGAGCGCGATGCATTGCGTCTTTATTTAAATCGCAAATATTGATTGAATTTTCTTCTCCAAACACAAATAAACCTTTGCATTTGGGGCATTTTCGAAGCAGTATTTTGGGAATGTCTTTGGCTAATCTTTTAGAAGAAATTGATTATAAAGTAATTAAGATTAATTTAATTAATGATCGGGGTATTCATATTTGTAAGGCAATGTTGGCCTATCAAAAATGGGGAGAAAATAAAACGCCAGAAAGTGAAAAAATAAAAGGCGATCATTTTGTTGGAAATTTTTACACGCTTTTTGACAAGGAGGTAAAAAAAGAACAAGAAGTAAAAAAAATGGAAAAAATTACAGAAACAAATTTTTACAAAGAAGCTTCTGAAATGCTTAAAAAATGGGAACAAGGCGATGAGGAAGTTATGAAATTATGGAAAAAAATGAATCAATGGGCTTTAGATGGATTAAAAAAAACTTATCAGCGAATTGGAATAAAATTTAATAAATGGTATTTTGAAAGTCAAACTTATAAAATTGGGCGTGAAATTATTTTAAAAGCCTTAAAAAAGGGGATTTGTTATCAAAGAAAAGACGGCGCAATAGAAATTGATTTAACTCAATATGGTTTAGACAAAAAGGTTTTATTGCGCTCAAACGGAACAAGCGTTTATGTTACACAAGATATTGGCGTGGCTAAGTTAAAATTTGATCAATTTAAATTTAATCAATCAATTATTCTTACTGGAGTTGAACAAATTTATCATTTTCAAGTTTTATTTAAAATTTTAGAATTGTTAAATTTTAAATGGGCAAAAAAATGCGTTCATTTAATTCATGAAATGATTAATTTGCCAGAAGGAAAAATGAAATCGCGCGAAGGCAAAGTGGTTGATTCTGATAATTTATTAGATGAAATGGAAAAAATGGCCCAAGAAGAAATTCAAAAAAGAGATCAGAACATTTCTTCTAAAGAATTAAAGCAAAGAGCAAAAAAAATTAGTTTAGCCGCTATTAAATTTCATTTATTAAAAGTAAATCCAAAACAAGCAATTTATTTTGATCCGCGAAAATCACTTTCGTTTGAAGGGGCGACTGGTCCGTATTTGCAATACACTTACGCAAGAATTCAAAGTATTTTAAGAAAAATCCAACATGAAATAATCTATAACGCTACGGATTTTTCTTGTTTAAAAGAGGAGGAAGAGTGGGAATTAGGGAAGCGGATTTTTGAATTTTTTAATATAACAAAAAGAGCGGCTCAGGATTATAATCCGGCGATTCTGTCTGAATATCTTTTGAAATTAGCTTCAAGTTTTAATAAATTTTATCATCAATATTCAATTCTTAAAGCCAAATCTAAAGAAATACAAACAGCTCGTTTAGCTCTTATTCAATCAGTGGCAATTGTTTTAAAAAAGGGCCTAAATTTATTAGGTATTGAAGAAATAGAAAAAATGTAATAAAATAATGACAAATATTTAAATTTAAGCGATAAAAATATGATTTAATTTTAAATTTTCAATGACTTTATTTAGAAGAGCGACTAGACTTTGAGTGGAAATTAATTTTAAATTTTAAATTTATTAATTGTTTCTTTAAAATTAAATCATTAAAAATTTATTAAAAATTAAATTAGTATAAATTAGAGATTTTGTAAAATTTTTTTAATTTGTTGTCTATATTTTATGTTAAAAAAAGAAAATAAAATATTAGATTTAAGCGTTGAAAGAAAAAAAAGAGAAAGAGAAGTGGAAGAAATGAGAAAAGAAATGGGTTTAAAAAAAGATTTAACAGTAAAAGAAAAAATAGAAAGAACGGTTTTTAAAGGGAAATTAACGGGTTCAATAAAAATAAAAAAAGATAAATTTGAAAATAAAAGTCAACAATCGAAAAAAGCATATTCAGAATTAGCCTTATTAATTTGTAATTCTTTTATTTCTGCGCCTGTCTATCTTTTAGTTTTTTTAATTCCTTTATTTTTTCTTCCTTTTACATTTGAAATTTTTGAATTTAATAAACAATACTTGCTTTGGTCTTTGATAATAATCGCTTTAATGGCTTGGTTAATTAAAATGGCGATCATAAAAAAAGAATTTGAATTTTTAAAAAATCCTTTAAATGTTCCAATTTTGATTTTAATGATAATTTTTACTTTAGCCGCTTTTTTTGGCATGGATTTGTATTCTTCGATTTGGGGAGCTTATGGTTGGTATTCGGGAAATCTTTTAGAAATTCTAAGTTTAGGGGCGTTATTTTTTATAATCATTAACAATATTAAAAAAACAAATTTAACCATCAATCGTTTATTAAATGTTTTTTTAGTTTCTGGATTTTTTGTTGTTTTTATAAGTTATCTTTCTGTTTTTGGTTTTCTTTTAAAATGGACACCTCAAATTTTACAGTTTAATTTTTTACAAGGAATTAATTTATCCAATTTTAATCCAGTAGGTTCGTGGGAGGCTTTAAGTATTTATTTAACAATTATTATTATTTTAATTTTAGGCAAAAAAATACAAAATTTAATTTTATACATCGTTTATTGCTTATTGCTTATTGCTTGTTGTTTGTTGTTAATAATTATTAATTTTACCCTAGCTTGGATTATTTTATTGCTTGCCACAGCATTATTATTATTTTTCAAAATAAGCGAAAGAAAAAATGAAAATTTATTTAAAATTTATTTAATTATTATAATTTTTGTTTTTTCTATTATTTCGCTTTTTTCCCCTTTAAATAAATCTATTAAAATAGATTTATTTAAAGAAATAAAACTTGATAATAAAATTAGTTGGCAAATTACCAAAGATGCCACAAAACATCGTCCAATTTTAGGTGTAGGTCCTGGCGCTTTTGTTTATAATTTTTCTAAATATCATTCAAAGGAATTTAATCAAAGTAAAAATTGGCAAATTCGTTTTGCAAAGAGTGGAAATTATATTTCAGAATTAATTATTAGTATTGGAATTTTAGGAATATTAAGTTATTTAATTTTAATTGGAACTTTATTAAGTTTAATCTGCCGTTTGCCGTTTATTATTTATTATTTTCCAGTATTTTTTCTTTTTCTTTCTCAATTTTTTTATAGAGGAAATACGGTTTTGAATTTTTGTTTTTGGTTTTTTCTTAGTCTTTCAATAGCTAATTGGAAAAAAGTAAAACCGGAAATTTTTAAAACTCAAAAATTTGGACGTAGAATTTTAGAAAATGTTCCAGAATTTTCTGTTATTTTAAATTCAATTTTGGTTTTAATATTTTGCGGTTTAATTGGAGCGGGTAATTTTGCCGTTCAAAATTATAAAGCCGAAGCGTTTATAAAATATGAATTAAAACTAAGACAACAAACAGAAAATTTTTCAGATCAAAAAATAGAATTTTTTGAACAAATTATAAATTTAAATCCCAAGCAAATATATTATCAAATAGGTTTAATTAAGGCTTATTTAAATAAAATTTTAATTGAATTTCAAAATTTAAAAATACAAGAATCTCATAAAGCACAGAAGTCTAAAATACAGGAGTCTTATGAAAAACTAAAAGAGATGGTGAATTTAGCAACTAATCAAATAAAAGAAATTCAAAAAATGGCTCCATTTGATGTAAAAATAGCGGAAATACAAGGACAATTTTATAGAGATATCAAAATTTTAACAAGCGGAACAATTCCTCTATCAATAGAAGGATTTATAAAAGCAATAGAATTAGAACCAAATAATCCTATTTTGCATGTAGAATTAGGAACGGCGTATATGGATTTAGCAGAAGTAAATAAAGAGAAAGATTCAGAAAAAAAATTTGAAGAATCTATTTTAAATGAAAAATCTTTTATAGAAAAAATAAAAAAAATGAATTCGTCTGAATTAATTAAATTAGGACAAGAAGAATTTAATAAAGCCTTAGAATTAAAAAAAGATTTTTGGTTTGCTAAATATAAATTAGCTCTTTCTTATGAGAAAGAAGGAGATATCAAAAAAGCGATAGTCGATTTAGAAAAAATTGCCATAGATTTAAATAAAGAAAAAAAAGATGATCCAACACTTTTTTTTGATCTTGGAAAATTTTATTTTAATCAAGATAGAGTAGATGAAGCGATTAAAGTATTTCAATTAGCCATTCAATTATCGCCTAATTATTCCAACGCTCTTTATGGCTTAGCAATAGCTTATGAGAAAAAAAATCTTTATGATCAAACATTACAAATTTTTCAAAAGCTCCAAGAACTAAATCCAGAAAATGAAGGAATAAAGAGAAAAATTATTGAGTTGCAAGAGAAAATAAAAGAAAATTGAGAATCAATGAGTAATGATAATTAATTTTATTTTAATTACACGACTTATAGTTTTTAATATTTTTGTTAAAATTATAGCATTTAGTTAAAATAAGTCTTATAATTATTTAAAATTTATACAAATATAAAAAATATTTTATAAAAGAAGAGAGGAGGCTAAAAAATTGGAGAGAAATTGGAAATTAATTAGAATAAATTTGATGTAAAATAATTAGAATGGGATTTAATATAAAATTTCCTACAAAAGAAAGGGAAATTGTTTTCAAAAGATGACAGCTAAAATTCATATAGTATAATAGTTGTAAAAAAATGACCTATTTTAATTTGATCATTTTTTTAATTGATTTTATAAATTATTTTAATAAAAAAATGATTTAATTTTTATGAAAAAATATGACATAATAATAATTGGCGCGGGCTTGGGCGGATTAAGTATTGGAGCGATGTTAGCTAAAAAAGATAAAAAAGTTTTAGTGTTGGAAAAACATTACCAAGTTGGTGGATATGCTACTAATTTTAAAAGAGGAGATTTTATTTTTGACGCATCTTTGCACGCGACTGGCGGAGTTAAAAAAACCGATTATCATAAAATTTTAAAAAAATGTGGCGTATTTGAAAAAATAAAATTTATTAAATTGCCAGAAATTTATACTAGTATTTTTCCTGACTTTAAATTTACATTTAAAAATGGCGACATTGAACAAGTGAAAAAAGATTTGATTGTTAAATTTCCAAAAGAAAAAATAGGCATTAAATTATGGTTTTATTTCATTAAAAAAATAAATAAAGAAAATAAACTTTGGCAAAAATACAAAAATTTTATTGTTTTTATTGCTCCAATTATAATTCCAATTTTGATGTTCTCGCATAAAATACCGCTTTCTTTTTTTCTTAATTTGGCTATTCGTGATAAAAAATTAAAAGCGCTTTTAACTCAATTATGGCCATATTGGGGATTACCTCCTAAAAAATTAGCTAGTCAATATTTTTTAATTCCCGCTTATGGATATTTTTATGATGGAGCGTATTATCTCAAAGGTGGCGCGCAAATTTTTTCTAACGCGTTTCGCGAAGTAATTGAAGAAAATAACGGAGTAGTGCAAACTTCTATTGAAGTGATAGAAATATTAGTTAAAAATGAAAAAGCAATAGGGGTAAAAACAAAAGATGGAAATATATATTTTGCGGATAAAATAATTAGTAATGTTTCGCCATTTTTAGTTTATGAAAATTTTTTATCTAAATGGAAAGATAGCCAAAAAGAATTAGAAAAAATTAAAAAAATGGAATTAAGCATTTCGGCAACTCAATTTTATTTTGGGCTTGATACATCAATTGTAAATTTAAATCCAAAATTTAAAAATGCTTATGAGGTTTTTGTAAATTTAACTTATGATTATGATAAAATTTATAGGGAATTTTTAATACCGTCTTTTAAAAGAGAATATCTATCTTTTAATATGACTTTTTATTCTAATATTGATAGCGGTTTGGCGCCTATTAATAAATCTGTAATGAGTATTATTGTTGGCGATAATTATGAAAGATGGAAAAATCTTTCAAATAACGAATATAAAATAAAGAAAAAAGAAGAAACAGAAAAAATAATAAAATTAGCAGAAAAGTATCTCCCTGAATTAAGAAAACATATTGAAGTTTTGGAAGTCGCCACTCCAAAAACAATGAAACGTTATACAGGCAATCCTGAAGGAGCTATTTATGGTTTTGCTCAAACGATTTTGCAATGCGGGTTTTGATAGATTTAAACATAAAAGTCCATTGAAAAATTTATATTTTGTCGGGGCTTGGACATTTCCAGGGGGAGGATTTGAAGGAGCTATCCGAACAGCAAATAAACTTGAAAAACAAATTTAAAATATGGAAAAAGAAAATTCTATAATAGAAATAAAAAGAAAAGAACAATTTACAACACAGATTGAATTACATAAAAAATTTTGGGATTTGGTTAAGAGTTTTCAAAAAGAAAAAGTTAAAGTTTTAGATTATGGATGTGGAGAGGGGCAAATAACAAGACACTTGGGAACAAATATTAAAATAAAAAATTATCAAGAAAAAATTAAAATAATTGGTTTTGATATTAATTTAGAAAAAATAGAAAAAGCACGAAAAAGATCTGAAAATTTTCCTAATATAAAATTTATTAATAAGTTGTCAAATGAAAAATTTGATATAACAAATTGTTGACTTACGATACGTTCTGTGATAAAATACAGAACATATGCAACTTAAATTACATAAAAATGCCAAGA
>JAGUXS010000018.1 GCA_020061725.1 Patescibacteria group bacterium
AATGAAAGTTGTCTTGGCATTTTTATGTAATTTAAGTTGCATATGTTCTGTATTTTATCACAGAACGTATCGTAAGTCAACATGTGTTATTTTGCATTTTTGCATTTTGATTTTATTTATGATTATTGGACATAAAAAAAATATTTATTTCTTGCAAAAAAGCGTTGATAATGATAAATTAAATCATGCTTATTTATTTTGCGGGCCAGCGCATTTAGGAAAAACAACAATCGCTGTGGATTTTTTATTTAAAATATTGTGCGAGCGGAGGGGAAAATGCGGAAAATGCGTTCATTGTCAACAATTAGAAAAAAATATTCATCCTGATGTTTATTTTATTAATAAAGAAAAAAATAAAAAAAATATCACCATTGAACAAATTAGAATCTTGCAAGAAAAAATAACTAAACGCTCTTTTTATGAATCATATAAAATTATTCTTATTAATCAAGCCGATGACTTAAGTATAGAAGCAAGTAATTGCCTACTTAGATCCTTAGAAGAATCGAATCCAAAAACAATTTTTATTTTAATTTCTGAAAACATAAAATCATTACCCGAAACGATTATTTCTCGAACGCAAATTTTAAAATTCTTGCCAGTTGCCACGAAAGAAATTGTTAATTATTTTGAAAAACAATTTAATTTAGAAACAAAGCAAGGACTTGAATTAGCAAAAATTTCAATAAATAAACCGGGGATAGCAATTGCCTTTTTTCAAAACAAAAATTTATTAAACAAATATAAAAAACAAATTCAAGAATTTATTAATTTTCCGCAAAAAAATTTAAGCGAAAAATTTCAATTTATTGAAAAAATTTTGCCAAGTAAAAATGAATTTTTAGAAAATGTAAAAATTTTACAAAATATTCTTTCTCAATTGAATTTAATAATTAGAGATTTAATTTTAATCAAAAATTCTTTATCCACGTTTATTATTCACTCTTTTTTAGAAAATGATTTGAAAAAATTGATTCAAAAATACAGTGAAAATCAATTGATTCAAATTTTAAAAGAAATAAAAAAATCCAAAAAATATTTATTTGCTAACGCAAACCCAAAATTAGTTTTTGAAAATTTAATTTTAAAAATATAATAAGTAAAAATTTTAGGAAAAATTTTTGCGTAAATTTTCAATTTTCAATTTTCATTAAATTTTCAATAATCCAATTTTTAAAAATCCAAAACATTTTAAATTAGACATAAATTTATTTGTGATTTATAATTTTGGATTTAAAATTTTTATTTTTAACTTTGCATTATTATTTTTTATTTCGATTTAATTTTTAATTTTGCATTTGTTTTATGTTTAAAAAAATATTTATTCTAATTTTATTAATTTGCGTTCCTCTATTTTTGACTGGTTGTATTAAAATTAATCTTGGAACTGGAACAAGCGGAACAGGAGGAATATTTAAGTCAATTGATGCTGGAAATACATGGGAACAAAAAACATCCTTATTGTCTCAAGGCAAAGAAAAACAAAATATTAATAAAGTTAATCCGACAAAAATGCTTTTTTCTTTAAATGATTCTCAAATTATCTTTTTAGGCACACGAGAAAATGGAATGTATGTTAGTTTTAATGGCGGAGATGAATGGCAAAATATTTTTATTCCAAAAGGGAAAATAAATAACATAGCCATTGATCCAAAAAGCAAAGATATTATTTATGTGGCTTATTATAATAAAATTTTAAAAATTCAAAATTTAAAAAAAGAACTGCAAGAAATTTTTGTTGAAAATCAAGAGAATAAATTTATCACATCTTTGGCAATTGATTGGAATAATCCAAATAAAATTTATGCCGGCGCTACTGATGGGACGCTTTTACAAAGTTTAAATTCTGGACAGAGTTGGAATATGATAGAAAGTTTTAATAAAAAAAATGAAACAAAAAATAAAATAGAAAAAATTTTAATAAATTCTCGCGATAACCGAATTCTTTATATCGTAACAACTAGCGCTGGAATTTTTAAATCAATAGATCAAGGAAAAAATTGGCAAGAAATTACTTTGGGATTAGAAAAATTTACCAACGGAAAAAATATTTTTGATGTTGCTTTTGATTCAAATAAAAACGAAAAAATTATAGTCGCAACGATGCATGGACTAATAAAAACAGACAATGATGGGAAAACATGGCAAGAATTAAAATTATTATCTTTGCCAGGGGCTATGAAAATTTATTCTGTGGCAATCAATCCTAAAAATTCTCAAGAAATTTATTATGGAACAAACGGGGCTATTTATAAAACAAATGACAATGGAATCACTTGGATTGTTAAAAAAATGCCGACTTCAGACGCGATAAAAATTTTATTAATCGATCCTAATACCCCGGCCACAATTTACGCTGGAATAAGCAAAGAGAAATAAAATAAGCAAAAATTTTCAATTTTCAATTTTCATTAAATTCAATAATAAAATTTTAAAGAAAATTAATTTTATTTGACATTTGGCTATGACAGGTGTTTTACTTTTTAATTCTATTTATTTTTTAATTTTTATTTTATGAAAAAAGCAATTTTCTTGTTTATTTTCTTTTGTTTTTTATTGTTTTCACATTCTCCGGCTCAAGCAATCGTTCAAAAAAAAGGAGAAAATGTTTATGTTAATTCAAATGAAATTATTGAAGACGACTTAATTGCCGCTGGAGAAACAATAGAAATTAATGGCTTGATTAAAGGCGATCTCTTTGTTTTTGGACAAATAATAACAATCAATGGAAGCGTTGAAGGGGATATTATTGGCTTTGGTCAACAAATTACAATCAATGGAAATGTAAATGGAAATATTAGAATTTTCAGTCAAACAATAAAATTTAATAATCAAACAGATAAAAACATTAATGTTTGCGGACAAAATATTTTTTTTAGCGAAAAAAGCGCGATTGGAAAAAATTTATTATTTGCTGGAGAAAATATTGAAATAAATGGAAAAACAAACGGAAATATTTATGGAAAAGGAGAGAAAATTTCTTTGGGAGGTGAAGTTAATAAAACTACTAATTTAAATGCAACATCTCTTGTTTTACAACCAAACGCGATAATAAAAGGAGATTTACATTATATTGCTCCGCAAAAAGCGAAAATACAATCTGGCGCTCAAATTTCTGGAAAAACTTTTTATAAAATTTCGCCTTTTGAGAAAAAAGAAAAAAAATACACTGTCGCTTTTTTCTTTTGGAAATTAGTTTTTTTGTTTGGATTCTTGATTATTGGATTAATTTTTACTTCTTTATTCCGCAAAAAAACATTGGAAATAATTGAACAAATTAAAAAAACCCCATGGAAAAATTTGGGATTTGGAATAATTTATTTTTTAATCACCCCGATAATTTTACTTTTATTAATCGCTCTACTAATCGGAATACCATTAGCTTTAATAGGAATATGTTTATATTTTATTCTTCTTTATTTATCCCAACTTTTTGTCGGCATAATAATTGGAATAGAAATAGATAAAAAAATTAGAAAACCAAAAGAAAACAAAGAACAAAATTTAATTTGGCCAATGAGTTTGGGCATGATTATTTTAATAATTTTATTTAGCATTCCTTATTTAGGTTTCTTTTTTAAATTAATAACCATTTGGATTGGATTGGGGGGGATAATAGAAAATGTAAAAATCAAAATGCAAAAAATCAAAATAACAAATTAAAGTGTAAAATTACGAACAATTAAGAAAAATTTTATAATTCCGCTAGTCAATAAATTAAATAATAAAATAAATATGATATCTGCTAAATCTAAAAAAAAAGTTCTTTTTGTTGCCGGAGAAGTCGCGCCAATAGCAAAAGTTGGCGGATTGGCTGATGTTATTGGTGCTTTACCTAAAGCATTAAAAAAACTTGAAGTAGATGTAAAAATTGTTATCCCTAAATATGGAATAATTGATGAAAAAAAATATCCTTTAAAAAAAATTGCCAGTGAAATAAAAATTCCATTTTATAATCAAGAAGAATTGGTTAATATTTATTCCACTTTCTTGCCAGAAACTCAAAATCAAGTAGAAGTTTATTTAGTTGAAAATTTAAAATATTTAAGCCAAGGTAATGTTTATTTTATCGCTGACGCTTCTTCATCTGGCGAAATAAATGAATGTCAGAGATTTGTTTTTTTTACTAAATGCGTTGTAGAAATTTTTTTAAACAATAAAATAAATTGGCAACCAAATATTTTCCATTGTCATGATTGGCATGTTGGATTTTTACCTTTATTGATAAAAATGCAAACAAAAGGAAACCAAAAAACTTTATTCACTATTCATAATTTTGCTTATCAAGGTAAATATAATCCGCAAGAAATTTTTAAAATGCTAAATTTAAAAGAAATAGATTGGCAAACTTTAAAAGAAAGAACAAAAAATCAATTTGAAGATCTTAACGCTGTTCAACAAGCTATTTTAAACGCGGATTTAATTAACACAGTAAGTCCAACTTACGCTCAAGAAATTTTAACCAAAGAGTTTGGCGAAGGATTGGAAAATGATTTAAAAAAAAGAAAAAATAATCTTTCTGGCATTATTAATGGAATTGATACGACTTTTTTTAATCCAATGACAGATTCAAATTTAAAAAAGAATTATGGATTAGAGATGACAAATAAAGAATTGCTAAAAAATAAAGAAGAAAATAAAAATTATCTTCAAAAAATTTGCAATTTAAAAATTAACTCAAAAATACCTCTTATTGGTATAATTTCTAGATTAGCCGAACAAAAAGGATTTGATTTAATTATTACCTCTTTTGAAAAATTAATGAAATTAAATTTACAAATTGTTTTATTAAGCGCCGGCGATTTAAAAATAGAAAAAAAATTAACAGAATTAAATTTAAAATATCCAAACAAATTCTCTTGTAATTTTAAATTTGACGCAAAATTAGCCAATCAAATTTATGCCGGTTCGGATATGTTTTTAATGCCTTCGCATTTTGAACCGTGTGGATTAGGACAGTTAATTGCTATGAGATACGGAACTGTACCTATTGTCAGAAAAACCGGCGGTTTAACCGACACGGTAAAAAATATCAAATGTCAAATATCAAATGTCAAATATCAAGGAATTGGTTTTGTTTTTGAAAAATATGAAGCAAAAGAAATGTTAAATTCAATTAAAAAGGGACTTAAAGCTTATAAAGATAAAAAAGAATGGAAAAAAATAATATTTCATAATATGAAACAAGATTTTTCTTGGGAAACTTCCGCCAAAAAATATTTAAAATTATATCAGAAGCTCTTAAAAATTCAAGATTGACTACAAGATTGACTATTTGAGATTTTATAAGCTGTATTTTTTCCTCTTGGTCAAAAATTGGTCCGCGATAGATTGAAATAATATCGTTCGCCTCGATTCCTAATTCTTCCCGCAATTCATCTTTGACTTTTTCTTCGATACTTCTCACGTCATCAAGAAAACCGAAAATGCCATTTCAAAAATTTGGATAGAGTCGCATTTTCGGATTTCTTTGCACAATCAAAATTTTATCATTGTGTTTTACAACACAATTGATGACGGACGCATATCAGATATTCGTATAAT
>JAGUXS010000004.1 GCA_020061725.1 Patescibacteria group bacterium
GACTATTAATTCATCTTTTCCATCGCCATCAATGTCGCCAGTAGTCACATTAACGCCGCCTTTAAAATTTGGATCATAAGCCATAATTTGATATTTTAATTTTCCTTCTTTATCAAAAACTTTTACTAAAGGTTCTGTTTTTTGCCCAGTAATAATTTCATTTTTTCCATCGCCATCTAGATCGCCAATTGTCACGCTAACACCGCTTTTAAAATTTGGTTCATAAGCCATAATTTGATATTTAAAATTTACATCTTTATCAAAAATTTTTACCAAAGGTTCTGTTTTTTGCCCAGTAATAATTTCATTCTTTCCATCGCCATCAATATCGCCTGTTGCCACGCTAACACCCCCTTGAAAATGTTGATTATAAACAATTTGTTGATAATTAAAATCAGAATCAATGTTAAAAATTTTCAAATAAGTTTTATTATCTTTATGCGATGTAACGATAATTTTTTTAAAATTTGAAATTTCTTTAGAATTTTGCTTTAATTTTAAAGCATCTTGAGATAATTTTAAAGATTGATAAATATTTAATCTTCCAGCGCCCAATTTATTTTTATATTCCAAATTTTGTTCATTAATATCATCAGCTCCGTTTAAAATAAAATTTTGAACTTCTTTATTTGTTAAATTAAAATTTAGGCTCCAAATTAAAGCGGCGGTGGCAACAACCTGAGGGGTGGCAATTGAAGTTCCAGAATAATATCCGCCATAATATTCTTTAAAATCTATTTCTTCAAAATTATAAGTTTGAGCGCCATAAAAACTAATTCCTGGCGCAACAATGTCTATGCATTTTTCTCCAAAACTGGAAAAATTCGTTTTTTTATCTTTATTATCAATGGCCCCTACTCCAATAATTATATTTTCTTGTCCGTTACAACAAACAGGATATTGAGGGGTTTTATCTAAATCATCTCCATTATTTTCTGGATGTTCATTCCCAGCCGCGGCAACAATAATTAATCCAGCTTTCCACGCGCGTTCAATCGCTTTTAATAATTCTTTATCTTCTTCGTTTCCAGTAAAACTTAAATTTAAAATACGCGCTCCGTTTTTAATAGCGTAATCAATCGCTTTAATAAGATTATTCCCATTTCCTTTTCCTTGTTCATCTAAAATTCGCAAAGGCATAATTTTTGTTTTAAAACTTATGCCACTTATGCCTTGATTATTATTTCCTTCAGCCGCTATTATTCCAGATATTATTGTTCCATGATTAATCGCTACTTTTGTGTAATTTGGAAGAAATTTAGGATTTGGATCATTTGAATTTTCAATAAAATCCCAACCGTTAATGTCATCTATAAAACCATTATTGTCGTCATCAATTCCATTTTTTGCTATTTCATTTTTGTTAATCCAAATATTATTAATTAAATCAGGGTGATCAATATCAACTCCGCCATCAAGAACAGCGACAATAATTTCCGGAGAACCAGTAGTAATATCCCAAGCTTGATCAGCTTTAATAATCGGCAAATACCATTGCTTTAAATAAAAAGGATCGTTTGGAACCAAAGCCATCGCTGAAAATGAAAAACTAAAAAAGAAAGCAATAATAAAAATTATAAATGATAATTTATATTTCATAATAATTAAATTAATTTTAACATTTTGATAATTTTAATTGGGCAAACTTGACTACAAATTCCGCAACCCTTGCAATAATCCAAATTAGTCTTTAAACGTTTATTATTTTTAACTGGAATACAATTTTCTGGACAAAATTGAACACATTGCAAACAATGAATGCATTTTTTTTCATCCCAAACAGGACAAAGGGTTCGCCATGTTCCAGTCTTATATTCTTTTGAAGAACCCGGTTTATTAATTAAACCCCCGATTAAAATTTTTTTTGAGTTTAACATAAAAAATTTAATTTAATTGATTCTTAAATTAAGAATTAATTTTATTTGTCATTTGTCGCTATCTTACTTCCCTCTCTTACTGCCATTACATTTGCCATTGCCTCTTTTTCTCCTAATTTGGCTAAAAAATGTTTTTTAATAACTTTAATTAAATTTTCTAATTTTATTATTTGAGTTGTTTTGACCAACAAGCCCAACATTGCTGTATTAGGTTTATCTTTTTTAATAAATTCTAAAGCAATTTTTGAAGCGTCTATAAATTTAATTTTATATTTAGCAAAATTAAATTGTTTAAAATTTTCATTATTTTTTTTAGATGAATTAATTATTAAAATTCCATTTTTTTCTAATCCCTTAGTAACATCAATAGTTTCAATTAAATCTTCATCCAAAACTAACACTGCTTTTGGGTACAAAATTGGTTCGTGAGTTAAAATTTCTTGATCAGAAATTCTAACATAAGCGACAACCGGAGCGCCAGATCTTTCAGGTCCATATTCTGGGAAAGCTTGAATAAATTTTCCTTCTTTTAGGGCCGCTTCAACAATAAATTGAGCGGCTGATTTTGCTCCTTGCCCCCCTCGACCATAAATACATATTTCGAACATAAAAATATTAAATGAATCTAAATATTTCTTTCAAAAATATTCAATCTTTGATTGAAAAATTATGAATTAATGTAAAAATACAAATCTCAAAATTGAAAATAACAATTAAAAATAAAAAATTTATTAAATCCTAAATTTCAATTTTAAACTCCTACATTGTCATTTTTTATTTTGATTTTTAAACTTTACATTTTTTTAATTCGCGCCTTTGGCGAATTAACATTCAATCTTAATACACTGAACAGGACAAGAGTCTTCTATATTTTCATTGCATTTTAATTTTTCCACTTCAAGTTCGTCATTTCCTGTATCCTTATTTTTTTTAGCGCCTTTAAGCAAAGATTTTCCGTCATCATCCATTTCCCAATAATCAGAACATAGGGCCGCGCAAGCCCCGCAACCAATACATTTTTCTCTATTATGAATAATTTTATACATAAAATTAAAAAAATAAAAAACTATTTTTGAAGACTATAATTTATAAGGGCTTTTTTTATTGTTTTTTCGTCAACCTCAAATCCTTTTTTAAAAATTATTTTTTCTTGATAATCAATATCTTCAAAATAAGCTAATTGTTCACGAAAAATTCTTTCATTAAATTCGCCCTTAAAAATACTCTTGCTTCTTTTAACTATTTTTTCTATAGAATGATATTTATTGATTATAAAATATAAATCAACATAATCTTTCCACTTCACTCTTCTGCCTAAGGCATAAGCTTTCATTGCTGCCAATGTTAAAAGACTGGGCATTTTAATTATTTTATCAAAATATATAGTATATTTAATTTTAAATGGAAAATGGAAAAAAGTAAATTGCGTATTTTTTATAAAAAAAGTAAATTGTCCAATTTCTTCTTTAAACGTTTTATTAATTTTATACCCGCCTCTTTTTATTATCTGTTTAATTTTAATATTATTAAATTCTTTTACAGAAAAAAAATCAAAATCAATTGATTGTCTATGACCAATTTGCAAAGCAATGGCTGTTCCACCAACTAAACTAAAATCTTTAATAAATTTTTTTACTAATGACAATAATTCTATTTGTTCTTTAGTTAAAATTTCTTTATGCATATTTATTAAAATAAAGAGTGAAAAAATTTTTTGTTTTTATAGTGTAATTCTGTCTGCCCATTTTAGATGGTTTTGATTTAGCGCGAAAAATTGCTGCTGTTTTTTTTATGCCTAAAATAGAAAGTAATTTTTGCACATCATCCCAATCACCATAATTCAAAGTATGCTCAACAATTGATTCATCACTTAAAGCATCGTAATCTTTTACGTACCATATTAAATGCGGTCTTTTTTTAATAAAATTTATAATTTCTTTTCTGTCTTGCATAATAAATTAATTATAAAAATACTCTTCTTAAAAGTTTTTTACTAAAACAATATCAATATTATTTAATAGTCTAAAATTAGTTAATTATATTTTAATTTAATTAATGATCTGAATAAAAGTAAAAACAAAAATGCTCTCATTTTATTTTGCAATCAACTACCATAAGTTAATCTTCTCCCCAATCCTTTTCAAAAACTTTTCTTACTTGTTGTATTAAATTTTTATTTACTAATAAAATTCCCAATTCCCGATTTTCATCTAGAGATGGAGAAGAAAAATTGATTGATCCTAGATATAAAATTTTATTGTCCACTATGATAATTTTAGCATGTAAAAATGGTTTTTTCAAATATTTTGCTTGTATATTATGCGTTTGAAAATATTGTCCAGTCTTTTGATTTATCTCGCTATCTTTAATGTCAGCCAAAAGAATTTTAACTTGCGCCCCTCTTTCTTGCGCCTTGCTTAAAAAATTTTGCATTCTTTGATCTCCCATTATTTCAGCCATCACTAAAATTTCTGATTTAGCGTTTTTAATTATATTTTCCAATTTAGAGCGAGAATTAATCGGACTAATCACTAAATTTTGATGAGAAGAAGTAAATAATTTATTTTGCCAATCAGCCTCAAATAATTTTTTTATTTCCTTTACATCTTTTGAATCAAAATTAATCAAACCAAAATCGCGACTTTTATTAAATCCAGAATAAGTAAAATTACACGTCATGATAATTGCAACTTGATCGTCAATAATCATAAATTTGCTATGAGTAAGGTTAAATTCAGGATTGCCCCATTTTATTTGCATTCCACTCTCTTTAAGTTCTTTAAAAATTTTTTTATTAAACCATTCTAAATTATAGGGATTTTTTTCTAAAATTATTTTTATTTCTACCCCTCGTTTTTTCGCGTTTTTTAACGCTTGAATAATTTTTTTATTAGATAAAAGATACATTTCTAAATTAATTGATTTTTGAGCTTTTTCAATTTCTTTTAAAAGAGGCCCCTCTTTTTCGTCTGGTAAAATAAATAAAATTTGTTTTGTTGAAGAAGGTTCTAAAATTATTTGCTGCGACGATTTAAAATATTCAATGACAAAAGGCAAGCTTAAAATTGTCAAAGCTAAAATAAATATTCCAACTTTTTTAAAATCAATTTGTTTTAAAAAATTTTTTACAAAAAATTTTATCTTTTTTTTTATTTGTTCACTACTAATTTTTAGTTCATAATTCATAATTCATAATTTTTATAATCGCTTTGCCGAAATCTTTAGCTGCTTGAGGTCCATTAGCAGTAATAATTTTTCCATCAATAACCACAGCTTGATCTACATATTCTGCTTCACCTTGTTTTAAAATTTCTATTGGACTTTTATTTGTAAGGCTTGACCAAACTGTCGCCTTTTTATTTTTTAAAACTCCAGCTTTGGCTAAAACTGTCGGACTGATACAAATTGCCGCCAAAATTTTATTTTGAGAAATTGCTTCTTGACACAAACGATACGCTTCTAAATTTTCTTGAAAAGCCGCAGCAGCGCCAGGTCCGCCAATAAAAATAATCGCGTCAAATTGATCAACTTTAATTTCAGAAATTAAAAAATCAACATTAACATTTCCACCTAAAGATCCATGAGCTATTCCTTTAAAATTACTAGCTAGTGTTATTTTAACGCCATTTAATTCTAATTCCCCTCTTGTATCTTCATATTCCTTGTCTTGATATCCATCAAAAGCGATAATTAATAAAGCCTGTTTTCCAGACATTATTTTTGACATATTTTTCCTTTCCTCTTTTTTAGCGCAACCTCCTAAAAAAATAAGAAGAAAACCAGCTAAAAAAAAATTAAATAAAATAAATTTAGACATAAAATTAGATTAATTTATTTTAATGTTTTTTTATTTTTTCCAAAATCATTTTTATTTCATTTTGAGTGATTGCTTTAGTTAAAAACAATATAATAAAATAAAAAATAAATCCTAAAAAAATTAATACAAACCATAAAACCATTGATTTTAAGTAAAAAATAAATAATCCCATTATTATAACGCTAAAAATAGATTTTAATATTTTTTTGATTAATTCTTTGCGTTTTAAAATAGATTCTATTGATTCTGAAAAAATTTTATTAATCCAAAATAGAGATAAACAAAACATTATTATAGGAACTATTGTTGCGGTCCAAGCAACGCCGATATAACCATGAATAGGAATAAAAATTAAATTTAAAATAATGCTAATAGACATGCCAATACCTAAAATAACCGTGCCAATAACTTCTTTATTGCAAGCGTTTAAAAATGGAATAATTA
>JAGUXS010000011.1 GCA_020061725.1 Patescibacteria group bacterium
GCGACCGCGAGGGGTGCGAGATAGAAAGCCTAATTGCATTAAAAACGGTTCATAAACATTTTCAATTGTTTCCATTTCTTCAGAAATCGCGGCTGCGATAGTGTTTAATCCAACCGGTCCCCCTTTAAATTTTTCAATAATCACCTTTAAAATTTGACGATCAATTTGGTCCAATCCCAAATAATCAACTTCTAACATCGCAAGAGCTTCTTGAGCTAAATTTTGTTTGATAATTTTTTCATCTTTAACTTGAGTAAAATCCCGAACTCTTTTTAAAAGTCGATTGGCAATGCGAGGGGTTTTTCTGGCTCTTTTGGATATTTCTTGACAGGCTTGTTTTTCAATCCTAATTGATAAAATTTTCGCGGCGCGTTCAATAATTTTTTCAATTTCAAAATCTTCATAAAAATTTAATCTATAAATCGCCCCGAAACGATCTCTTAATGGCGAAGAAAGGAGGCTCATTTTAGTTGTCGCGCCGATAATTGTAAAACGCGGCAAATCTAATCTTAATGTTCTAGCTGAAGGACCTTTGCCAACAACAATATCTAAAACATATTCTTCCATCGCAGGATAAAGAATTTCTTCAATCACTCTATTTAAACGATGAATTTCATCAATAAAAAGAATGTCTCCATCTTGAAGATTTGTTAAAATAGCGGCTAAATCCCCTGTTCGTTCAAGAGCCGGACCAGAGCTAACCCTAATATTTCCGCCTGTTTCATTAGCAATAATATGAGCCAGGGTTGTTTTTCCTAAACCAGGAGGGCCGTATAAAAGAATATGCTCAATTGGTTCAGCTCTTTTTTTTGCCGCCTCAATAAAAATATTTAGATTTTGTTTTATTTTTTCTTGGCCAATATATTCACTTAATTTTTTAGGTCGCAAAGTTAAATCTAAATTTTTATCCTCTGGTTTTTCTTTTGAAGTAATAATGCGATCAGACATAAACTAAAAAATTAATTTTCCCTAATAGAAATTATTAAAAGGATTTCTAATATTATTAACATCAATTCCAATTAAAGTAGCGTCTTTTAATTTTGCGTCTGGTTCTGGTGGAAGGTGTTCGCCATTCACATCTGTTATTGTTAATTTTTGACTATGAATATTTTCAACAATTTCTTTTGTATTTTTACGTTCAATTGCCGCTGAAATTCTATAAATCACAACACCAATATACAAAGCAAGAATAACATAAACCGGTATGCGAATTATTTTCCAAATTTTTTTTAAAAATTTTTTTCATATAATAACCCCCTTCCTGGGGTTGATTTTTGAAAGATTTATTTCAAAGTTGTATCTTTAAAATAATTTTCCAGAGAATCAACTTTCATGCTTAATACACTTTAATCTAAAATCTAAAATTTCTTAAATCCTATTCCAGTTGGAATTAAACGACCAATAATTACATTTTCTTTTAATCCTTTCAATTCATCAACGCGACCGGTAATCGCGGCATCAATTAAAACACGAGCGGTTTCTTGAAAAGAAGCGGCAGACAAAAAACTTTCTGTTAACAAAGAAACTTTTGTTATTCCTAAAAACAATTCTTTGACTTTAATCAAAGATTTCTTTTCTTCTGAAAGTTTTTTATTGGTTTTTGTGAAAAGTGATTGAGAAATAATCTCTCCTTTTAAAAACTCGCTACCCCCTGGATCTTGAACAAAAACCCGAGAGAACATTTGACGAATAATAATTTCAAGATGTTTATCATTTACTTTTTGCCCTTGAGAAGAATAAATATATTGAATTTCTTCTAAAATATATTTTTGCGCCGCTTGTCTTCCTTTAAAACGAAATAATTCTTCTAAATCTAAATTCCCTTCTGTTAAAGGATCGCCCATTGTCACTAATTCATTTTCATGAACTTTTAAAATATATCCGACTGGAATTAAATATTCTTCTACTTTTTCTTCAGAAAAAATAATTTTAATTTCATTTTTTAAAATTTTAACCTGCCCGCTTTTTAAAGCGATAATTTCTTTTTTCTTTCTACCTTGGCGCAATATAACTTCTCCTTTTTTTATTTTTTGTCCATCTTTTACTAATATTTGCGACTTGTCTTTATCTTTAATTTTATATGAATCTTCACTTATTCCTTCGCATTTAATTAAAACTTTTTTATTTTTTGCTTCTTCTTTTATTTCAATAATTTTTCCATCAACTTCGCTAATAATAGCTTTTCTTTTAACTGAATGCACTTCAAAAATTTCTTCCACTCTTGGCAACCCTTGTGTAATATCTCTTCCTGCAACACCTCCGGTATGAAAAGTTCTCATAGTCAATTGAGTTCCCGGTTCTCCAATACTTTGAGCGGCAATAACGCCAACAGCCGTTCCTAATTTTACTAATCTATTATATCCCAAATCCCAACCATAACACTTTTGACAAATTCCAGACGTAGATTTACAACTTAAAACTGAACGAATTTTTATTTGCGTTAAATTTAATTGTTCTATTGTTTCAAATTTTTCAAAAGAAATTAATTCTCCTTTTTTAATAAGGATTTTTTTTGTTTTTGGATTAATAATATCTTCAAGAACAACTCGGCCTAATATTTTTTTTATTAATGTTTCTCCTATTTTTTCATTCATTTCTTTTGTTAAAACAAAACCTTTAGTGTCTCCACAATTTTCTTCGGTAATTATTACCCCTTGAGCGACATCAACCAATCGTCGAGTTAAATAACCAGCGCTAGCAGTACGAAGGGCTGTATCAGAAAGTCCTTTTCTAGCTCCATGAGAAGAGATAAAATATTCCAAAACATCAAACCCCTCTTTAAAACTACTTTTTATTGGCAGTTCAATAATTTCCCCTTTTGGATTAACAACTAATCCTTTCATTCCCATCATCTGCGTAATTTGAGTGATGCTTCCCCTAGCTCCAGATTCAATCATATAAAAAGCGGAGCTTTCTTCGTTCAAAATATTTTTACATAATTGAATAATTTGATCTTTGGCATCTGTCCAAATTTCAATTATTTTATTATATCTTTCTTCTTGGGTTAATAACGCTTCATCATATTGATTTTGAATTTCATCTACTTTTTCTTCGGCTAATTGAATAATCTTATTTTTTTGCGGCAAATCTGATAATTCACTCATCCCCCAAGAAAACCCCGCTTGAGTTAAATGTTTTAAAGTAATATCTTTTATTTTATCTAATATAATCGCTGTTTTTTCTTCTCTAAAAAGAAGATGACATTTTTTAATTAATTGAACTAATGTTTTTTTATCAAAAGCCACATTATAATCTTTTAATTCAGAAGGCAAAACTGAATTAAAAATTATTTTTCCAGGCGTTGCTTCTATTATTCCTTTTTCTGTTCTTACTTTAATTATTTCTTGAAGAGAAACTTTCTTTAAATCATAAGCTAATATAGCTTCATTTTTAGAAGTAAAAATTTTAATTTCTTTTAGGGGCGTTTTTTGGTTTGATTTTTTAACATAGGTTAAATAAAAAGCGCCCACAATCATATCTTGCGTCGGGGTGGCAATCGGATCTCCTGTGGATGGTTTTAATAAATTTTTAGTAGATAACATTATCTCTTTCGCTTCTTTCGCAGCTTCTAATGTTAAAGGCACATGAACGGCCATTTGATCTCCATCAAAGTCAGCGTTAAAAGCCGTACAAACCATCGGATGAATTTGAATTGCTTTTCCTTCAATTAATATTGGCTTAAATGCTTGAATTCCTAAACGATGCAGAGTCGGAGCGCGATTAAGCAAGACATAAGATTTATTAGTAATATTTTCTAAAATATCCCACACTTCTTTTTTCCCCTCTTCAATTAAATATCCAGCGCTTCTAATATTATGAACATACCCTTGTTTAATTAATTGAGAAATAACAAAAGGCTTGAATAATTCCAAAGCCATAGTTTTAGGAATTCCGCATTGATCAAGTTTAAGATGAGGGCCGACAACAATAACTGAACGACCGGAATAATCAACTCTTTTTCCTAAAAGATTTTGTCTAAAACGTCCTTGTTTTCCTTTCAACATATCAGAAATTGATTTTAAACTTCTTTTTTGTCCGGTTGAAGCAGTCACTGTTTTCCCGCGCCTAATGCTATTGTCAATTAAATTATCTACCACTTCTTGGAGCATTCTTTTTTCATTGCGGCAAATTACTTCTGGCGCATTTAATTCTATTAATCTTTTAAGACGATTATTGCGATTTATTATTCTTCTATATAAATCATTTAAATCGCTAGAGGCAAATCTTCCCCCATCTAACTGAACCATTGGTCTTAAGTCTGGAGGAAGCACTGGAATAACTGTTAGTATCATCCATTCTGGTTTAATTTTATTTTTAATTAAATTTTTAATTAATTTTAAACGACGAACTATTCTTTCCTTTTTTAAAATTTTATTTTCTATAGCTTCTTTTTCTAAAATTACAGCCAATTTTTCTAAATCAATTTTAGAAAGTAATTTATAAATAGCTTCGGCGCCAATTCCAACTTCAAAAATATGACCATATTTTAAAGATAATTCTTGATATTCATTTTTAGAAAGAATTTTTGTTAATTTAATGCTATTAATTTCTTCCAAAGTTATTTTTAAAGCATTTTTTAATTTTTTTAATTTCTCTTCATAATCCTGTTTATAACTTTTAATTTCTTCAAAAAGTTTATTTTTAAGATCACTCTTTTTTATATTTGGATCTTGAATGATTTTTTGTTTAATCTGAATTACTTTTTTATTAAATTCTAATTCTAAATTAAAGGACGCTGTTTTAAATTCATTTTCTATTTGTTTTAAAATATCTTTTTTGACCTCTTCTTTAATTTCAGAAACAATAAAACCGGCAAAATAAACAACTTTTTCTAAATTTTGAATGGACATATCTAAAAGCAAGCCTATTTTTGAAGGAACCCCTCTTAAAAACCAAATATGAGTTACTGGCGTAACTAATTTGATATGACCCATCCTTTCTCTTCTGATTGAACTCTTTGTTACTTCTACCCCGCATTTATCGCAAATTATTCCTTTATAACGAATGCGTTTATATTTACCGCAAGCGCATTCCCAATCTTTTACTGGACCAAAAATTTTCTCACAAAACAACCCGTCTCTTTCTGGTTTTTGCGTCCGATAATTAATAGTTTCCGGCTTAGTCACTTCTCCTGACGACCAGCTTAAAATATTCTCTGGAGAAGCTATTCTTAATTTAATCGCGTTGAAATCAAAAAAATTAGGCATAAATAAAAATTAGAAAATTAAACATAAAACCTTTTGTTTGTAAAATAATTTAAAAATAAAACAATTTTAACCCAAGTTGTGAATTCTCAAATGTCACAAAGTTGACAAACGTTGCAGCATTTAAAATTCATAACACTAACGACAAATCCAAGGAATTAAGTCATAATTCTGCAATAGATTTTGATAAACTTGAGAAAAAATTTGATATTTTCTGAACTGGGAAAAGATACTTTCTATTTTTTTACTCTGATTTTTTGTTTAATATAAGATATTTTAACAAAAAATAATCTATAAATTATAAACAAACTATAAGTTAATTAACTTATAGCATATTTTTTTAAAAAAACCAAATAATGCATAATGCCATTTGGTATAATGTCACTCTATTTCTATAAAGTTTGACCTTAAACATTTATCCCTCGCCAAATTTTCTCCATAAAAAGTTTTATTTTTGAAATTTTAAAAATTAGTTTGGTTCCAGAATCTAACGCAACACTCTTGGCGCGAAGCGCCAAAGATGTTAAGTTAGATTCATATGAATAAATACAAAAGGTTAAGCATGGAC
>JAGUXS010000090.1 GCA_020061725.1 Patescibacteria group bacterium
TAATTACAATAATTTAGAACATTGCGGCCTTAATGGGCTTACGCCCAATGAAGCATTATTTTAATAATTAAAAACCGCCAAAAGTGTGTGCCTAAAACACTTAAAAGATGACAATTAAAAATTCATATAGTTGAGCTAAAAATGACCTATTTTTATCCATCATTTTTTGTTTATTATCTTTGTAAAAAATAATTATTTCAGTAATACCTTTTATTGATTGTCAAAAAGTGAATGGTTTATTTATACTCATTTTAATTTTTATTTATGTGAATTTTATGGAGTTTTAAAAATCTCCGAGGATATTTTTTAAAGTTTTTTAAATAAAAAACAAATGAAAAAAAATAATAATTTAACAATAAAATTAGATCACGGGGCAGGAGGGTTTGCTTCGTGGGAATTGTTAAAAGAAATTAGAAAAATTTTAAGTTATAAAGATAAATGGAAAAATTGCGAAGATGATGCGGCTGTTTTTAATTTAGGAAAAGAAAAGTTAGTTTTTACTACTGACGCTTTTATTGTTGATCCGATTTTTTTCCCAGGCGGTGATATTGGAAAAATCGCTATTAGTGGAACCATAAATGATTTAGCTGTAATGGGCGCAAAACCATTAGGAATTTCTTTAAGTATGGTAATAGAAGAGGGGTTTTCTCAAATTGATTTAATAAAAATTATTAAATCAATTGATCAAGTGAGTCGTGAAGCTGGCGTGCCAGTAGTAACAGGGGATACTAAGGTTATGGAAAAAGGGAAAATAGATAAAATTGAAATTACTACAGCAGGAATAGGAATTACAAGAAAAATAATTCAAAATAACAACGCGCAATCAGGCGATTTTATCATTACTTCTGGCGATTTAGGCGAACATTCTATCGCGCTTTTATCCAAAAGATTTAATTATCAAACAAAAATAAAAAGTGATGCTCAGCCGTTTAATAAAATTTTAGAAAAAGTCGGATCATATTTAAACGCTTGCAAAGATCCAACAAGGGGGGGGTTAGCGGCTAATATTGTGGAGATCGCAAATAAATCAAAAATAAAAATAATTTTAGATGAAAAAACTCTGCCCTATAAAAAAGAAACTATTGCTTTAACTGAACTTTTAGGTATTGATATTTTTTCTTTGGCCTCAGAGGGTAGATTTATCGCTTCTGTTTCGCCAAAAAATATAAATAAAGTTTTGAAAATTTTAAAGCGATTTAATCCAGAGGCAAAAATAATTGGAGAAGTTAAAAATGGCAAAGGGGTTTTTTTAAAAACAAATTTAGGCTCTTTCCGTCCAATTGAAATGCCAAAAGGAAAATTAATTCCGAGAATTTGTTAAATCTGTATTTAAATATTGAATGTTCGAATTGAGAAAAATTAACTTGACATGTTATTTCTAATAATATACTATTATAGTATATTATGCGAAACGAATATAAATCGAGAATTGAAAAAATTATTACATTGGCGGAAAAACTGCCCTATTTTAGTTTTAATGATTTATTGCCCATAGAGAAAAATAAAACCTATCTTAAAATTTTATTTTCTCGTTATACAAAGCGCAAAAAACTTATTAGATTAAAAAAGGGATTGTATGTCACTAAAAAATATATTGACGAAAAACAAAAAACAAATAGTTTTTCTTCTTATTTGGAATTTATATCCAATATTTTATCCAAACCTTCTTATTTAAGTTTGGATTATATTCTTTATTCTTATAATTTATTAACCGAACTACCGGTTAATTTTACTTTGGTTAGCATAAAAAAACCTACTGTTTTTTCTAATGAATTAGGCATTTTTTATTATCATAAAATAAAAGAGGAATTATTTTGCGGATTTAAGATATTTAAAGAAGGCAAATTTACTATTTTAAAAGCCACTAAAACAAAAGCGCTTTTTGATTTTTTATATTTTCGAAAAAATCTTTTAATAAATAGCGAATCTGTTAAGGAATTGCGATTAAATATAAATAATTTAAACAAAAACGATTTGAAAGAATTTAAAAAATATCTTGAAATGGAGGGATCAAAAAAAATGAAACAGATTTATATTTGGCTTTTTAAATAGGATTTTATGGAAATAACAAAAATATTTTTAAAAAATTTAATTGACAATTCAAACGCGCAAAATAAATTATTTCAAAGAAATTTAATTAAAGAATATCTGCAAATCTTGGTTTTAAATTTTATTTATTCCGATCCAAAATATAGCCAATTAACATTTTATGGTGGTTCTTGTCTGGCTCATTGTTTTGATTTGCCACGCCTTTCTGAGGATCTTGATTTTGTTGATTTAAATAAAAATATAAAAATTAAAAAATTAGCCGAAGATTTAGAAACTTTTTTTCAAAAAAATACTGATTTAAAAATTAAAACAAAAACGCAAAGATTTAGAATTTATTTAAAATTTCCTATTTTACAGGAGTTAAAATTAGCCGTAAAAACAAAAGACGAATCAAATTTTTTATTTTTAAAAATTGAAATTTTTGATAAATTTGATTTTTGTAAAAATTATAAAACTGAAATTATTCCTTTATTTAAGTTTAATAAATCTATTTTAATAAAAACATTTGATTTATCAACTTTAATGGCAACAAAATTAAGAGCTATTTTATATCGTAAATGGAAGAAAACCGATAAAATAAACAAAATATTTATCAAAGCCAAAGGTCGAGATTATTTTGATTTAATGTGGTATTTACAAAAAAATATTGAACCAAGTGTTAAATGTTTTGGTAAAATTAAAAATAAAGAAGAATTAAAAAAAGAATTATTAAAAATAATTGATAGACTAGATGCAAAAAGCATACAATTTGATTTAGAATCATTTATTGAGAATAAAAATTTTCTCAAAAATCTTAGCAAAAATATTAAAGAAATTTTAAAGAGAGAAATACAAGCAAAATTATAAAAAGATTGAAATGCCAAAAGGAAAATTAATTCCGAGAATTTGCTAGAAAATAGAGATTTTAAAATTTTTAATTAACAACATCTAATTTTATTCTTTTTTTATTTATCCTGTTAGATAATTAGCAATTATCAAAATGGGGGGCGAGGAACTAATGAAAATACCAATGGATTAATTAGATAGTTTTTTCCAATTAGGATTTTTTAAAAGGCAAGGAAGATAAAATTACATTCAAAGGTATAGAGATGGTATGATTTGATTTTGTATTTTCAAAAAGAAGTTCAGCCAAATTTAGCTTATTTAAAAAAAAATAATTAAAATTTCAGATTTAAAAAAAATTTTCAAAAGACTGAATAAAATGGCAATGAATTTAAATCAAAAGTATTTTAAAAGTGATATTGAAAATTTTTTTGAAAGCAAGAAATTTGTTAATGATTTTGTTAAAAATTTTAGAGATTTGTATAAAAAATATAGAAAGTAAGTATTAAAGTGTTTTTAAAAAAATTTTACAATTTTAAAAAATGAAAAAGAAAATAATAAAATTAAATATTAAAGCATTAACTGGGGCGCAAGCGGTGGCTGAAGCAATGCGACAAATAAATCCTGGAGTTGTTTCTGTTTATCCGATTACACCACAAACTCCAATTATAGAACAATTTAGTCAATTTGTGACAAATGGGTTGGTAGATTCGGAAATAATAATGGTTGAATCTGAACATTCAGCAATGAGCGCGACTGTGGGGGCGCAAGCAAGCGGAGTACGGGCAATGACCACCACTTCTTCGCAAGGACTTGCTTTAATGTGGGAAATTCTTAGTATTGCCAGTGGATTGCGTTTGCCTATTGTTATGCCACTAGTTAATAGGGCTTTATCAGCCCCTTTAAATATTCATTGCGATCACTCTGATTCAATGGGTTGCAGAGACTTAGGTTGGATACAAATTTTTTCAGAAAATAATCAAGAGGTTTATGAAAATACTTTGTTGGCTGTAAAATTAGCCGAACAAGTAAAATTGCCCGTAATGGTTATGCAAGATGGATTTATTACTTCTCATTGCGTTGAAGCGGTAAAAATTTTTCCAGATAAAATTGTGGTAAAAATTTTAGGAAAATATAAACCAGAATATTCGCTTTTGGATATAAAAAATCCAATTACCTTGGGTTCATTTATTTCACAGCCAAATTATTTTGTGACAAAATATCAGCAAATTCAAGCGATGGAGCAAGCGAAAAAAGTTTATTTAAAAATTGGCAAGAAGTTTTCAAAAATTACCGGAAGAAAATATAATTATTTTGAAAAATATAAATTGGATGACGCTGAAGTTGGAATTGTGGTTATGAGTTCTACGGCTGGAACAACCAAAGCGGTTATTAATCAAATGAGAAAAAAAGGATTTAAAGTTGGATTACTCAAACCGATTTTATTTAGACCATTTCCTTATCAAGAAATAACTCAAGCCTTATCTCATCTTAAAGCAGTGGCTGTTTTAGATCGTTCAATTTCTCCTGGCAGTTTTCCTCCGCTTTACAGTGAAATTGTTAATTGTCAAATGTCAACTACCAAATGTCAAAGTTATATTTTTGGTCTTGGCGGGCAAGATATTTTTGAAAAAGATATTGAAAAAGTTTTTAAAGACTTATTGACTGGAAAAATTAATATGGAAAAAAATAAAATACATTATGCAGAAATGATTTTGTATTAATTTTAGTCCGAAAAGTATAATTCCCCCAGTGAAAGTCGGGTTATAAATTTGACATTTTTATTTTTTTTTAGCCGAAGTGGTGAAATTGGTAGACACGCGGGTCTCAAAAACCCGTGAGCTCACGCTCATGTCGGTTCAAGTCCGACCTTCGGCACTTAAAAACAATTAATAATTAAAATGATAAATCAAATAAAAAATTAAAAATTAAAAAGCGCATTTTTATTTTTTATTTAAGAAAATGTAAAATTAAAAAATCAAAATGTAAAACGACAACGTCACCTAAAGGTTAATAGCTTTTAGGTGGTAAGATCTAAAATTTAATATTTATTTTTTTAACAAACAGCTATTAGTTAAAATTAATTAAA
>JAGUXS010000093.1 GCA_020061725.1 Patescibacteria group bacterium
CATAGTTTTTGGAAAACGCCATATGTGTGTGCACATTACCAATTATTATTGACATTCAGTTTGTATTGTAATATAATCTGAATATAAGTTCAATTTGTAACGGTTAGATATCATATAAAATGAGGGGAAGTTTTTCTTTCGACTTTTGATTAATTTTAAATTTAATTTTCTTAATTCTTTTAATTTTTTGTTGATCTTCAAAATAAACATATAATTGTTCTTTTTTTAAATTCCATTCGGCTAAGACGAAGAAATTGATGTAAGATTTACAAATAAAGACTTTATCATTTACTAATGTAATGTAGATGTAGCCTTTTCCAGTTCGTTCGTCTTCAAAGATCTGGCGAATGAAATAAACCTTGGATATGAATTTTTGTTTCTTTTTTTGCCTCTCTTTTGGGGACTAATACTCTGAATATTTTTGTGAGGCAAGGTTGAATAATTCTAACTTTTCGTCTATCTCTTGAACATTTTTAAAGTCAAATCTATTCCAAAATTTTCTTAAGAAAACACTGTTATTCCCCTCAATAGAAGCCCTCTGAGAAAAAGGACGGCGAGTGTATAAGTTCAGAAACATATTGGACTCTATGAGTTTTTAATTTTATGGAGTTTTTTTAATCATATTCATTGCAAATATGCTGGGATAAAGAATTTGTCACTATGTATAATTATGCTGTAAGATATCAGCATATAATTACTGAAACAGCAAATAGGAGGGGCCAGAATCCTTACTTTCTGGCAAAAGTATGGCCTTAAGGCCACGTTAGACACGTTCCAAGTTAAAAGGTCGACATTGTTTCTCTGGAAACAAAAATTTAGAGAATCTAAAGGAAATCTGGAGAGTTTAAACAACAAAAGCAGAGCTCCAAAAAACAAAAGAAAGCGCATTATTCCAATAGAAGTTAAAACATCTATTCCCTAATTACAGAAAGTTATATCCTAAATTAGGAAAAGAAAAAATTGCTGAACTTTTAAAGCAAGAAAGTATTGCCAAGTTGTCATATTCAACAATTGGCAGAATGATTTTTGATCTTAAACAAAGAGGAGAATTGCCAAAACATATCCAATTTTCCTTATCAGAAACAGGCAGATTGATTAAACAAAAACCAGTGAAAAAACATAAGAAACTAAGGAGAAAGGGGGTACCAGCCTGTAAATGCAGGAGATCTTCTTCAAATTGATACTATTGAGAAATTCATCAATGGAATTAAAAGATATGTGGTATCAGCAATAGACCTTAAATCTGATTTTGGTTTTGCTTATGCTTATACTTCTACTAATTCCAAAAACACAATGGATTTCTTTCAGAAACTCCAAGAAGCAGCTCCTTTTGAAATTACAAAAATACAAACAGACAATGGTTCAGAATTTGAGAAATATTTCAGGAGTTATATTGAGAAAAACAACATTGTTCATTTTCACAATTACCCGAATTGTCCAAAAATGAATCCCCTTTATTGAACGATTTAACAGAACATTGGAAGAAGAATTCATTAACTGCCATAAATATGACTGGGCTTACAACTTAAACAAATTCAATCATGATTTAATAAATTATTTGTTATGGTATAATACCAAAAGACCTCATTGGTCGCTTGGATTAAAATCACCAATGCAATTCATTATTAGCAGTCTTAATTTAACACCTCAAAAGTCCAATATGTTATGGACGGATACACCTACCAATAAATCTAAAGGTTGGCGGTTTAAGGTTAGGATACCTTCTACGGTATTCCCCGAAGGATAACAGTTGCTCCACAATAGAAATCATCAGATTAATCTTTAGTCAATTCGTCTCTGATTTTCTTAATTCTTGTTTTATCGACTTTAGTATATTTTCTTTGTTTTCCTTTTGGCTATCCTTACATATCTTTGGTAAAATCTTGATTAGAAAATTTAGTCCACATAGTTACAAAATTTACAAAATTTCGACTTACTCTTAATTGATTCTCAATATTCATCTTTTTAAATTTTTTTTAAAGTACATTTCATTAACTGTTTGTCTTAATCTAAATCTTAATTCTTTTTTCATAGTATTGATAGATTAATTAAATTATTTTATCTCTTAAATTCTATCAGTACAAAACAAAAAGGTCAAAATTTTGTCCTTCATTTCATTTGTCAACCAACCTTTTTTAAATAGTATATTTGAAATGAAAGAAAAAGTTATTAATTTTGTAAATAAATATAATTTTGAAAAAAGATTAAAATCATTAAATCACAAAACACCCGAACAATTTTTAAAGGAGAAAATAGAAGTTAATAATATTATAAGACTTATTGCAAAATAATTTCAAAATAGTCTTTTATCGCTAATATTAGCTAAAAATTGACTATTTATATTAAAAATTAGAAAATCTTTATTTTTTAACTAAAATTAGCTAAAATTGGACACTAAAATTTTTATTTTACACAATGTCTATACAACATATCGTTATCTAACAGTTAAATAACTTAACTTTAAGTTTAAAATTTTTATTTTTAATTATTTTGTCAATTGTTAAATGTCAATTGTCAAATGTTTTTTCTTTTATGGCCTTACCAACTCAAAAAAGGACAAAATCGTCCAAAAGAATACGAACATCCACTTTTGCTCTCAAAAAACAGAAGTTGATAAATTGTTCTCAATGCAAAAAAGCGGTGATGCCTCATCATGCTTGTTTAAATTGTGGTTATTATAATAATCGAGAAGTTTTAAAGATCAAGATAATAAAACACAAGAATACAAAAAACATTAAAATATAAAAATAAATTAATTTAATTATTTTTTATAATTTTAGTTGGGGCATTAAAGCAATTAGAAATTTTATTTATTTTCTATGCTAAAAAGATTAAAAAATAATAAAAAAAATGATTTAAATAAAACAGACGAAATTTTTATAGAAAAAATTAATCCTTTTTCTATTACTGAAGAAATGAAGACTTCTTATTTGGATTACGCAATGTCTGTTATTGTTGCTCGAGCTTTGCCAGACGTGCGAGACGGATTAAAACCGGTTCATCGTCGAATACTTTACGCAATGTGGAGCATGGGACTTAAAGCCGGGGATAGATTTAGAAAATCCGCGACAGTAGTTGGAGAAACTTTAGGAAAATATCATCCACACGGAGATGTCGCTGTTTATGATTCAATGGTTAGAATGGCGCAAGATTTTTCTATGCATTGCCCCTTAATTAAGGGGCAAGGAAATTTTGGTTCAATGGATGGAGATAATGCGGCATCTATGCGTTATACAGAGGTAAAGTTAACCTCTATTGCCGAAGAATTACTTTTTGATCTTGAAAAAAATACTGTTGATTTTATTCCTAATTATGATGAATCGCATAAGGAGCCGCGAGTTTTACCAGCTAAATTGCCAAATCTATTACTTAACGGAAGTATGGGAATTGCCGTTGGTATGGCAACTAATATTCCGCCACATAATTTAAATGAACTTTGTCAAGGAATTATTTATTTAATTGATCATCCTGAATGTGTTATTGAGGAATTAATGAATTTTATTAAGGGACCGGATTTTCCAACCGGAGGAATTATTTACAATGTCGATGAGATTAAACAAGCTTATATAACAGGGAGAGGAAGCATTCCAGTGCGATCAAAAACAGAAATAATAGAAACTCATCCGGGACATTTTAAAATTTTTGTCTCAGAAATCCCTTATCAAATTAATAAAGCGCAACTTTTGGAAAAAATTGCCGAGTTAGTTAAAAACAAAAAAATTGAAGGAATAAAAGATTTAAGAGACGAATCAAATAAAGAGGGGGTTCGAGTGGTAATTGAATTAAAAAAAGACGTTTATCCTCAAAAAATTTTAAACAGTCTTTTTAAATTAACGCAACTTCAAGATACTTTTCATGTTAATATGATCGCTTTAGTTGATGGAATTCAGCCAAAGCTTTTAACCTTAAAATCAATTTTAGAAGAATATATTAAACATAGAGAAGGGGTTATTAAAAGAAGAACTGAATTTGAATTAGCGCAAACGCGAGAAAGAACTCATATTTTAGAAGGATTAAAAATCGCTTTAGCTAACATTGACGCGATTATAAAAATAATAAAAAAATCAAAAGATAGAGAAGAGGCAAAAAATAATTTAATAAAAATATTTAAATTAAGCGAAAAGCAAACATTGGCTATTTTAGAAATGAAATTACAACAATTAGTTAATTTGGAAAAAATGAGAATTGAGCAAGAATTAAAAGAAAAATTAAAATTAATAAAAAAACTTGAGGAAATTTTAGCTAATAGAAAAAATATTTTAAAAATTATAAAAGAAGATTTAGCGCAATTGCAAGAAAAATTTAAAGATGAAAGAAGAACTCAAATTAATATTCAAACAATAAAAGAATTTTCTCAAGAAGATTTGATTCCCAATGAACCGTGCGTTGTCGTTGTAACTCGAGATGGATATATAAAACGTCTTGCTCCAGAAACATTTAAAGTTCAGGCGCGAGGGGGTAAAGGGATTATAGGATTAACAACAAAAGAAGAAGATGTTGTTGAACATTTATTTACAACAACAACATATTCAGATTTATTATTTTTTACCTCTAAAGGGAGGGTTTTTCAACTTAAGGCTTATAATGTTCCAGTTGCTTCTCGATTAGCCAAGGGGCAGGCTTTGGTTAATTTTTTGCAAATTACTTCTGAAGAAAAAATTTCAGCCATCCAATATTTAGCCACATTAAAAGATTATAAATATTTAGTAATGACCACTGAAAAAGGAATAATTAAAAAAGTAGATATTGCCGATTTTATTAATGTTCGTCGTTCGGGATTAATTGCCATTAAACTCAAAAAAGACGATTCTTTAAAATGGGTTAAATCTTCTTCTGGAAAAGATGAAATTATTTTAATTACCGCTTTAGGTCAAGCGATTAAATTTAAAGAGGAACAAATTAGGGAAATGGGTCGAACAGCTTCTGGTGTGTCTGGCATTAAACTTAAAAAAGACGATAAGGTGATAGAAATGGATGTAATAAATTCTAAAATTAGCGATGCAAAACTTTTAATTGTTACTGAAAATGGATTTGGTAAAATGACCAAATTAAATTCATATCGTTTACAAGGACGAAAAGGAACTGGAATTAAAACAGCTAAAATTACCAATAAAATAGGAAAAATTGTTTCAGCTATGGTAGTTAATGGAAAAAATCTTTCCGAAGAAATAACTGGCGATTTAGTTATTATCTCTATTCAAGGTCAAGTTATTCGCCTTCCTTTAAAAAAGGTTTCGGTTTCTGGTCGCGTTACTCAAGGGGTAAGATTAATGAGATTTAAAAATAAAAACGATAAAATCGCTTCGGTAACATTGGTTTAAAAATTTATGGAAATTATAAAAATCGTTTTATTTTTAAAAATTTTAAAAAGTTATTAACGGATTAAGTTATGGAAAAAATTTTAGGCATTGATTATGGAAAAAGTAAAATCGGTTTGGCTTTGTCTGATAGGTTATTAAAAATAGCCATGCCTTATAAAACTATAAAAAATCAAGGAATAAAAATTGTCATACGAGAATTGAAAAAAATTTGCGAACAAAAAAATGTGACTCAAATTATTCTTGGTCAACCCAGTCAATTAACTAATAATAATCAGCAAATAATAATGGAGATTGAAAAATTTTTTAAAGAAACAAAAAATTTTTTAAAAATTCCAATAGATTTTGAAAGTGAAAGGATGACCACTAAAATAGCTAAAACTTTATTAAAAGAGAGTAGAATAAAAGACGATGATTCTGTTGCGGCAATGATTATTTTACAAGATTATTTAGATAGGAAATAAAAAAACATAAAGCGTAAAATGTAAAATAATAATCTAAAATATTTTTTTAAATGGACATTTTAAAAAATATGGAGTATAATTCATAATTCATAATTCATAATTCATAATTCATAATTCATTTATGTCTTTTTCTATTAGAAAAATTTTATTTATTATTTTGTTTATTTTAGGTATTGTTTTTTTTGCTTTCTTGCTTTATTTTTTCTTTTTTAAGCCAACCCCGTCATTGCCTCCAGTAGCGCCTTCAGAAGAAGTTGAAATCCCTGTGTCTGGATTGCCAGAAATAGGTCCTGGAGTTAAAAGAATAGTAGAAATTGACGCTGAAACCGGTTTACCAATTACAAAAAAAATAGAAGAAATAAAACCAGTCACTGACGAATCTCCAATTGTCTATAAAGTTTCTCCAATTGCCGTTGGCGCGGAAACTCAAATCACTTCTTTGCCAATAGAAAATGTTCAAGACATAACTTTAAATTCAGATGGTTCTAATTTATTATATTATCAAAAAGACACAGGAAAATTTTATAAAATTTCTCCTGATGGCAAAATTAAAACTTTGCTTACCGATGATATTTATCCCGAAGTAAAAAAAATTTATTGGTCTTCAATAAAAAATAGGGTTATTTTAAGCTTTCCAGATAATTCTAAAATACTTTATGATTTTAATCAAAAAAAACAATTTTCATTGCCAAAATATTGGGATGATTTTTCTTTTTCTCCACAAGGAGAAAGCATTGCTTTTAAAACAACAAGCGACAATCCAGAAAAAAGATGGCTTTCAATCGCTAATCCGGATGGCACTGGATTTAAAGCAATAGAGCCAATGGGAGAAAATGATCACAAAGTAGAAGTTAATTGGTCTCCAAACCAGCAAGTTATAGCTTTATATGCCGAATCAATTGGATTAGATAAACAAGAGGTTTATTTTATTGGACAACAAAGAGAAAATTTTAAATCAATGATTGTTGAAGGGCAAGATTTTAAAAGTAAATGGAGTCCAAATGGAGATAGGCTTTTATATAGTGTGTATAATGACGCGGCAAATAATAATCCAACTTTATGGATAGCTGACGCTCAAGGAGAAGATATTGGAAAAAATAGAATTTCAATTGGATTGCAAACATGGGCGGATAAATGTATTTTTTCTTCGGATAATGAAACCGTATATTGCGCTGTGCCAAGAAATTTGCCGGCTGGAAGTGGATTTTATCCAGAATTAGCGAATAAAAGTCCGAGTGATTTTTATAAAGTCAATGTTAAAACTGGACAAAATTATTTATTAGCCATTCCTTCAGGCGCTAATTATGTTATTGATCAAGTGGTGCTTTCTGGAGATGAAAAAAATTTATATTTTACAGATAAAGAAAAAAATTTACACAAAATACAGTTAAAATAGGACATAAAACATTAAAACAATTAGAAATTTAATATTTATTTTTTTATTTCTAAAAGCTATAAGCTAATTTAGTATGCCTCAACCCAATTTAATAAAATTAGAATGCGCTGAATGTCATAATATTAATTATTATTCATATAAGAATAAAAAGATTATTAAAGAAAGATTGGAATTAAAAAAATATTGTAAAAGATGCAAAAAACACACATTACATAAAGAAACAAAATAATTGTTAGATAACGATACGTTGTATCGAGTGATTAAAATTAGTTTTTAGATTATCAACTGGTGTTTTATATCTCAACCCTTTTAATCTGATAGTGAA
>JAGUXS010000091.1 GCA_020061725.1 Patescibacteria group bacterium
GTAGCGTTAGTCAACAATTAACATGGTTATATTTTAGTTAAATTTACAGTGTACTAATTTTATTAATACGAAATTTAACAGTAAAGAAAGAGTGATGAGGATAAGAAAAAATTTCCTTCATCATTAAACCATTAAAAATTACAGAAATTCTTAATAAATTAATAAAATAAATTGCCTTGAAATTTTGTAATAAAAAAATAACTTGCCAATTAAACTGCTAAGTTATTTTTTTATTTTGATTATTTAAGGTCAACCCTTCTAATTTTAATTTGACGCTTTTTATACGCTCACTCTCTTTCTTTTTTTAATTCTTCGTCTTTTTAAAACATCTCTGCCATTTTTTGTGGACATGCGTTTGCGAAAACCATAAACTTTCATTCTTTTTGTTTTTTTAGGTTGATATGTTCTTTTTGGCATAAAAAAAATAATAAAATAATAATTAAAAATTTATCGATTATTCAACTAACAAATTAATATTATATCACAAACAATTAATAATTGTTATTTAATATTTAATAAATTAAAAACTATAAAATAGTTATTCTATGGTGTACCCCTTGTCAAGACAGTAATATTAGGTGAATTGGGTGGAGTTTTAAGTTAATTAATTTAGTTATACACAGTTTATTTGATAAAATATATTTGTGCCGGCGTCTGGTAATTTAATGATTGATGTTTTCGTTTTTCATTATAGAATTTGAAGTATTCCGTTAAGCCCTGATTCGCTTCGTTGATATCTTGATATTCGTTCAAATAAATATTTTCGTATTTAATTGTCCGCCACAGCCGTTCGGTAAAAATATTATCCATGCAACGCCCGCGTCCATCCATACTGATTTTAATTTTTTCTTTGTTATTTAAAATATCTATATACTGCGGACTGGTAAAATGACTGCCTTGGTCAGAGTTGTGAATTTCCGACGTGCCAATCGTCAGCGCCCGTTTTAAATTATTCAGATAAAATTTTATTTCCAATGTTTCAGATAGTTCCCAATTCACGACATAACGAGAAAACCAATCCATAATAACGACTAAGTAGACGAAACCTTTTGACAATTTAATGTAGGCGATATCCGCGCTCCAGACCTGATTAGGGCGAATGATGGGCAGTCCGGACAAGAGATACGAAAATTTTTTCGCATTCTTGTCGGGGGTGCTCAAATGCCATTTTTTCTTCGGAAATATGGCTTCAAGACCCATATTTTTCATCAAACCGACCGTTCGTTTTTTATTGATTTGGATTTTATAATCGCTCTGTAAATCTTTCCTGATTCTTCGGTATCCGTAAAACGGATATTTGGCGAATATTTCATCAATGGCATTCATTATTCTAATATCTTCCGGGTTAACAATCGATTCGTAGTAAAAGCTTGAACGAGAGATGCCTAGCAAGTCGGCCTGGCGTGAAAGGGAAATATTCTTTAAATCTCTATCCATCAAAGATAGTTTCTCGCGGTAATTCAAGTTTGAATTTTTTTTCAACCACGAGATTTCAACTTCTCGCTGTCCGATGGCTTTGTAAAGTTCGTCTATAATTTTTTTCTTGTAAATGATTTTCTTTCTTGCGCTTGTCGACGAATAAAATTTCTAATTCGTTTTCCGCCAGCTTTTCCCATTTTCCGATTTGATTTGGATGCACTTGATAGTCGCTGGACAGCTTAGAAATTTTCTCGCCACGTATAGCGGCCAAAGCGATTGACGCTTTCTGTTTTGATGATAGCTTTTTCATATAATTTCATTCTACCATATCCACCTAATACAGTTGTCCAGTATATGGGTACATTATATTCTTTAATACTTTATTTAAAAAATCCAAATATTTTGTCGCCTTTGATAGTAAAAAATATTCAAATTAGTTGCCAAACGCGCCAAAGCGGGCGAGATGTGAATTTAATAAATTCCTTACTGGTGCGCGCGGAGGGACTCGAACCCCCGACCAATTGTGTATAAGACAATCGCTCTACCAACTGAGCTACACGCGCAGAAATTTAAAAAATATTATTTAATTAACATGAATTACGAAATGCGGTTTTTGTGTTATTGAATTAAGAAGGGGGGGCTTCAAAAAACAAAACAATCGAGTATTTTTAGTTAAATACGAGATTGCCATACCTCTCTTCAGTCAAACCACAATAACATTTTATAAAATCTCCCTTTTTTTAATCTTTTATCTTTAATGTAATATAAAATAGAGACAAAAGCAAGATATAATAAAAAATGCTTTATTCTACAGTGTAAAGCATGTGGAAAAAATAAAAATATTTTAATTGCCTTTCTTTATAATAAAGAATATAATAATAAAAAATATACACCTAAAAACTTAAAAAATTAATACTCTCTGTATAACTACCCTTTCTGTTGTGATTTATTTATTAATATTTTCTTAATAAATAAACTATTTTTTATTTAAAAATTTTAATTAACAATTTATAAAATCTATTCCACTCACTTCTTCACATTTTTTAAAACTTCTAAATCTTTATTCTAACCTTCTAAACCTTAATTATCCTCTTAATCCCCTCACTTATTATTCTTATTCTTATTATTATTTTTTAAAAAAATAAAATTATTATAATTATGAAATTTATTTGCCTACAAGAAAATTTAAATAAAGGATTATTTTTAGTTAATCATTTAACTTTAAAAAATTTAAATTTACCTATTTTAAATAATGTATTAATTCAAGTAAAAAATAATATTATAAAATTAATTACCACTAATTTAGAAATAGGAATTCAATGTCAAATTAGAGGAAAAATTCAACAAGAAGGAGAATTTATTATCCCTTGTCAACTTTTGGTTAATTATGTCAGTTTATTGCCTAATCAACCCATTAAAATAGAATCGAAAGATTCTAAATTATTTTTAGAATGTAATAATCAAAAAACACAAATTAATGGGGTCAATTTTGCTGAATTCCCAATTCTCCCTAAATTAAAAAATCAAACTGAATATTTTTTAAATATTATTGATTTTAAAAAAGCGTTAGAACAAATAATTCCTACAATTACTTTTAATGAATTAAGACCGGAAATAAGCGGCGCTTTGTTAGATTTTAACACTTTTAAATTTAATTGGTTAACTATAGCGGGTACTGATAGTTTTCAAATTTCCGAAAAAAAGATTCCTTTTCAAGGAAATTCAGCAAACGGGAAAAAACAAGTAATTATTCCTCTAAAAACATGCCAAGAATTATTAAGAATTCTTTCAGAAGAAAATGAAATAATTAAAATTTGCGTTGATACAAACCAAATTTATTTTTCTTTTCAAAATACAGAATTAATCTCTAGAACTATTGAAGGGAAATATCCAGATTATCCACAAATAATTCCTAAAGAATATAAAACAAGGGCAATATTTAATGCGAGTGAATTTATTAAAGGAATTAAAAGACAGAGTCTTTTCACGAATGAAAAAAGAACTTTAAATATAGAAATTTCTTTCTCAAAACAAGAGATGCTTATTTTTTCAAGAGGGATTATTGGAGAAAGTTCTTCTATAATTAAAGGAAAAATACAAGGAGAAGATAATATAATCGTTCTTGATTGTAAATATTTATTAAACGGAATTCAAAGCTTAAAAAGCGAAGAAGTTATTTTAGAAGTAATTAATAAAAAACAACCGCTTATTTTAAAATCTTCAAAAGAAGAAAAAAATTATTTTTATTTTATTTTCCCTCTTATAGAGAAAGAATAATAATAATTAATTTTCACTTTTCAAGCATTAATTTCCAACAAATATAATAGTTTTATAAACTACAAATTAATTTTTATGTTTCAACCTTTAAGTAAATTTTTACCTTTCTCTTTAAAAAAGGCAAAAATTGAAAAACAAGTTGAAGCGATGATGGCTTGCCAAGAATTTGATCAAATTATTCAAAGTATTTGGGATGAAAAAATTTTAGATCAAATAAAGGCTATTAGTTTAAAAGATAGGGTGTTAACCGTGGCAATTTTAAGCTCTGTTTTAGCGTCAGAATTGCAATTAAGACAAGAAGAAATCATTAAAAAAATAAATTTTAAATTAAAAAAAATCGCAATCGAACGCTTGCGGTTTTTAATTTAATATTCGATTCGATAGGTAAATCTTATAAGACAAATTAAAAAAGGGAAACAATAGAAAATATTAATGGAATTTATTATTGGTACTATAATTAAGGTGTATCTTAATTTTAATACTAATATTTATTTATAGATGAATTTCAGTATGCAAAAAATGGAAGAAAAAATTTATTTAATTTCGGTAAATATGGGTTATGGGCATCGAAGAACGGCTTTTTCTTTAAAAGAGTTAACTCAAAAAATAATTTGCGCCAATGACTATGATGGCATTCCAAATTTTGATAAAGAAATTTGGGAACAAATGAGAAAATTTTATGAAGCGATTTCAAATTTTTATCGTTTTCCTTTTGTAGGGAAAATTATTTTTTCTTTTTATGATCAATTGCAAAAAATATTAGCTTTTTATCCAAAAAGAGATTTATCGAAACCAAATTTTCAATTAAAAATAATTTATTTTTTGTTGAAAAAGGGATGGGGTAAAAATTTGATTGAAAAATTAAAAGAGAAAAATTTGCCTTTAATTTCCACATTTTTTATTCCGGTTTTTATGGCGGAATATTTTAATTATTCCGGTGAAATTTTTTGCGTTGTTTGCGATGCTGATATTGCAAGACCGTGGACTTCCTTAAATCCAAAAGAAAGTAAAATTAAATATTTTGTTCCAAATCAACGAACAGCAGGGAGATTAAAACTTTATGGCGTAAAGCGAGAAAATATTTTTTTAACTGGCTATCCCTTGCCACAAGAAAATATTGGAGGAAGAGATATGGAAATTTTAAAACAAGATTTAAAATTTCGAATTTTAAATCTTGATCCTCAAAAGAAATATTTTGAAAAATATAAAATTTTAATTGAAAAAAAATTAGGGAAATTGCCAACAGAATCAGATCACCCTCTCACTATAATGTTTTCAATTGGTGGAGCGGGAGCTCAAAAAGAAATTTTGATAAAAATTTTAAAATGTCTAAAACCATATTTAGAACAAAAGCAAATTAAAATAATTTTATCTGTTGGGACCAAAGAAAAAACAAAAAATTATCTTGAAAAAAATATAGAAATTTTAGGATTTAAAAATTACAAAGAAAATGGAGATTTTTCTTCTATTGAAATTATTTTTGAAAAAGAAATTGAAACATATTTTCAAAAATTTAATTTAGCTTTAAGAAAAACAGATATTTTATGGACAAAACCGTCAGAACTTTCTTTTTATTGCGCTTTGGGAATTCCTATTATAATTTCTTTACCAGTGGGTTCGCATGAAGAATGTAATATGAAATGGCTTTTAAGGCGCGGGTTTGGAATATTTCAAGAAGATCTAAATTTTATCAATGAATGGCTTTTTGATTGGCTAAAAAGCGGATGTTTAGCGGAAGTAGCGATGGAAGGGTTTATAAAAGGAGAAAAATTTGGGACTTTAAATATCCAAAAAATATTAAAACAAAAAACAATAAAATAATAAAACAATTTTAGATTTTACTTATTTTATTCTACCTTTATTATCCTATTTTCACTTTGAATTATTTTATCATTTTTATCAGTCGCTATTATATAGAGAAGATAATTTCCTTCAAGTGGATCGCGCCAATCAAAATTTATTTGAGCGCTTTGAATATCGTTTAATTCTCCAATCAAAAAATCTTGATTTAATGTTATATTGCGGGCGTAAATTTTTATATTTTTAGGATTAAAAATATCCATTAAAGAAAAATTTAATTTAATAGGTTCAAAATTTTGAACTCCCACAATTTGAAAAACAGCATTATTTTCAGGGCTGAGCCATAAAATTTGAGGATTAAAATCCTCTCTTAATAAATTAAAATTAATTTCTTTTTCCGCTGAATTGTCAATATCGTCAAAAATTCTAATTTTAAGTTTATGAAAGCCGTTTCCAAAATTGGAACTTGCCACTTGTTCAAAATCTTGCGGTAAATAATTAATTGTTTTAATCAATTGATTATCAATAAAATATTCTATTCTACTTATTTTTTTTCGAGGTATTTCTATCTCGATTTTTGTTTCTACAAAAGAACTTTTGAATGTTTCATTTTCTGTTGGAAAAATTATTTGTATTTTAGGTTGATTTTCTTTAGTGTGAAGATCATCAAATTCGGTTGGGGGTTTTTCATTTAAAATCCCCCGTTTTTCAACCCATTTTTGAACGGGGATTTCCCAATTTTTAAATTGAGGATCTTCCCATGGATTTTTAGGAAAGGGTCCTTGAGGATCGTCTTTATTCACATAATATAAAATATTATGTACTTCAGAATAAGTTTTTTCTATCACAAAAGAGAGGGGGGTTAAATCAGTGGCTAATTTCCCAGAAGCCCGATCAATTTTAATTGTAATTTCATTGGTTAATTTTCCATTTAAAACAGCTTTGTTAGTAATTATTTTTTTAGGTAAAGTAAATTTTTCTATTGGCGTATTTTTTAAAACCTCTTTCATAAAACTATTCCAAATAGGGCCGGCAATATCGCCGCCAGTTGATTTCATTTTAGAATTATCATTATTTCCCGCCCAAACCCCAACAACCAATGAAGGGGTATATCCCATTGTCCATGCGTCTCGAAAATCATTAGTTGTTCCAGTTTTAGCCGCCACTGGTCTTTTCCCCAAAGTAAGATTATTATTCCAACCAAAAACAAAAGATCGCGCTGAATTGTCAGATAAAATGTCATTAATTTGACGACAAATTTCTTGATCTAATATTCTTTGTCCAGCAACAGAAGAATAATCTTCTATTATTTTTCCTTGATAATCTTCTATTTTTAAAATAGGATTAGTTTCATATTTAATTCCCTCTTGACTAAAAATTCCAAAAGCTGCAGTGTGTTCCAAAAGCCTCACTTCGCCAGCCCCTAATGCTAAAGCAAGACCAAATTTTTCTCTATCTTTAAAAGTGGAATAACCTAATTCTTCAGTTAAATCTAAAACAGAATTTATTCCGGTTAAATAAAGAACTTTTATGGCTGGAATATTTAAAGAACCAGCCAGCGCTTTTTTTAAAGTTATTTGACCATGTTCTTTTTTGTCATAATTTTGAGGAATATAGGGATTTTTCTTAGTTGTATCAAAATTAGTTTTTAAATCAAAAAGAATAGTAGAAGGAGTGTACCCTTTTTTAAAAGCAGTGGCGTAAATAACAGGCTTAAAAGATGATCCTGGTTGGCGAGGCCTAAGAGCGACATTAACATTTCCGTCATCTTCTAAATTAAAATAATCTTTTGATCCAACCATTGCTAAAATCCCCCCTGTTTTAGGATCAATTGCCACTAAAGCGGCGTTTGTCGCTTTCCATTTTTTATTTTTTTCAACCCCTTGTTTAATTTTTTCTTCAGCTATTTTTTGTTTTTCAAAATCTAAAGTAGTAATAACTTTTAACCCCCCCTGTTCAACCACTTTTTCTCCGTATCTTTGAGTTAAAAGTTCTTTAACATACATAACAAAGTGAGGGGCTAAAATATTCTCTCGGCGAGGAATAATTTTTTTTAGAACATCTATTTTTTTAGCTTCTTCGGCTGTATCTTTTTTAAGATATCCTTCTTGAACCATTAAATCTAAAATAAATTTTTGACGAGCTAAAAGTTCTTCTTGATGGTTTCCCCAGGGCGAATAATAAGTTGGGGCTTTCGGCAAAGCGATTAACAAAGCCGCTTCATCAAGAGTTAAATCATAGGCGGATTTGGCAAAATAAGTTTGGGACGCCGCTTCAATGCCATAAGATTGAGAGCCAAAAGGAATTTCATTGAGATACATTTTTAAAATTTGATCTTTTGAAAATTTATTTTCTATTTCGTAAGCCCAAATAACCTCTTTAATTTTTCGAGTGTAGTTTTTTTTAGATGTTAAAACGGCGTTTTTTACAAATTGTTGAGTAATTGTTGAAGCCCCTTGAAATATTCCTCCTTGGGTGAAATTAACATAGAAAGCTTTAATTATTCTTTTAAAATCAAAACCATGATGTTGGTAAAATCTTTTATCTTCAACAACCACGGCGCTCCATTTAACATATTCCGGCAGCTCTTCTAAAGAGATGAGAGTTCTTTTTTTTTCGCCATAAATTTCGTAAAGAATTATTTTGCCGGTTCGATCGTAAATTTTAGTGCTTAATTCTTCAGAACGTTTTAATAATTTATCTGGATCTGGAATATCTTTTGAAAACCAAGCCCATACAATCATTCCGCTTATTCCAAATAGGATTATAAAAATAAAAAATATTAAAAAAGCGATTTTAAAAAAATTTTTAAAAAATCCTTTTTTTCTTTTTTTAAATTTAATTAGACTTATTTTTTTTGGAGTAAAATTCGCCCAGTTTTTTGGCGATTTAATTTTGGGCATAAAATTGTCGTAGAATTCGTGAAAATTAACGCGAAATTAACGCGAAATAACGCGGAATGTAAAAAATCCCAAAAGCGGAAAAATAAAGTAGTAATCAGTAACCCTATAACGAGTAACAAGTAGGCGAGTATAATCTGCCAAAGGGGAGATAATAAATTATTTTAAACACTAATGCCCAATCAAATTTTAAATCTTAAACTCGATTGCATTTTTTATTTAGTCGTTGAGATTTGGGATTTTATTGGTCATTGGTCATTGGAATTTAGGATTTATTATTAAATTTTATTTTCTATAATTTTATTTTATTACTGGTTACAAGATTATTTGTTAGTGTGGATTATTTTATATAATTGTTTTTTTGTTTTAATATTTTTTGTATTTATAATTAAAACAATTAATAATATTCATTATAGTGGATAAGCGCCAAATTACAAGAAAGAAAATTACATTAGCTTTTATCTTATCCCTTCTTGCGGGATTACTGGTTAGAGGTGGGGGGTTACTCGCCTATTGGTTATTTTTTAGATATTTTTTATATGAAAAAACAATTTATAAAATTTTCTATCATTGGAATAATTAATACAGGATTAGATTTTATTTTGTTTAATTTTTTAATTTGGTTGACTAAAATTTATCAAGGCGAATGGTTGGGATTATTGAATTTTATCGCATTTTCTTTGGCAACTATAAATAGTTATTTTTTAAATAAATTTTGGACATTTAAAAAAAAGGAGTCTAGTTCCTTTTTAAAATTTTTTTTAATTAGTTTGATCGGTTGCGCTATAAATACAAGTATTGTTTATTATATTGCCACTTTTGTTTCGCCATTTTTTAATGTCTCTCAATTACTTTGGGTAAATGTTGCTAAGCTTTTAGCAATTTCAATCTCTATGTGTTGGAATTTTATTGGATATAAATTTTGGGTTTTTCAAAAATAATTTAAAATTTAACCGCTCCAATAATTATTTACAAATAAAATAATATGCATAGCTAAAAAAAGAATAGAAAAAAATGTCCAAGCTTGTTTTAAATATTGATTTTTAATTGAAGCTATTAAAATATACATAGGGAATAAAACTAAAACAAAACGATTAATACCCATAAAAGTCCCCGTGCTTAATGGAATAACTGCTGACTAACGCTACGTTGTCAGAGTATAATTGAGGTATGAGATTAAAACTTCATAAAAACGCTCGGATAACATTCGCGATAAGAAAAGGAATAAAAGAGTCTAACTTGCCAGTGAATGCTCTTGCCAATAAATATGGCTTGTCTTGGAAAACAGTGAAAAAATGGAAAGTAAAAGAAACAACCGAAGA
>JAGUXS010000048.1 GCA_020061725.1 Patescibacteria group bacterium
ACCAATGGTCTTATCAGGCAGTTCTTTCCTAAGAGAACAGAATTTGATAAAGTATCAAGACGAGAAATTAAACGCGTTCAAGATTTGCTTAATGGTAGATCAAGAAGGGTGTTGAACTATCAAAAACCGTACGAGGTTTTAATGAACTAATTAACAATTAAGTTGCAGTAGATTCTTGAAACTAAGTTATTATAATTATGAAAATAAAATTTTTGACAAAAGATATAAAGCTTACTGTTTCTCTCAAGGCTTATATGGAAAAAAAAATTCAAAGTCTTATGGAAACTCATTTTGAAAACATTTTAGATGTTTTAGAAATACACATAGATTTTAGTGTTGATCATCATCATCGTCATGGCAAAGTTCAAAGAGTAGAAGTAATGATTTATGCTCCTCATCAAATTTTACGAGCCGAAGAATTTGCCAATGACGCATATTCGGCTTTTGATGGAATTATTCCTAAATTAGAAACGCAAATTGAAAAATATAAACACAAATTTTTTAGTAAAAATAGAAAAAAACAAAATAAGTTTGAAGAAGTAATTTAGCAATTAGTAATTTCCTTAATGTATAGGCGAGTGGCAATTTTCACGAAAGAGGGGATTACTCGTCTACTAATTATTTTTATATTTTATTTTTTAATTTAAATTATATGGCTAACAAAACGAAAATTTTAATTGTGGAGGATGATTTATTTTTAAGAAGACTTTGTCAGAAGAAATTAGAAAAAGAAGGATTTGAAGTTATTTTAGCAGAAGATGGAAGGGAGGGGATAAAACAGGCAAAAAAAACTTCCCCAGATTTAATATTATTGGATATTATTTTACCCAACATAGATGGATTTGAGGTTTTAAAAATTCTTAAAGATGAAGTATCTACAAAATTAATTCCAATAATTTTATTAAGTAATTTAGGACAAAAAGAAGATATAAATAAAGGATTGGCTTTGGGGGCCAGTGATTATCTTATAAAAGCTCATTTTTCTCCTCAGGAAATAGTTGATAAAATAAAGGAAGTGTTAAAAAAATAATAACAAATTTTTTTGTAATGATAGGGAGGGGTTATTTACATTTCATAATTCATTGGAGTTTATAAAATGTTTTACATTTTATATTTTTATTTTATTAATTAATTCACATTTTCTGTGAGTTAAAAAGGAGAAAGTTTATGGAATCAATTAAAACCGGAATTGGTAAAAGTAATAATGCTAATTCTGAAAAAGCTGGACAAGAAGCTTGTCAACAAGCCATTGATCAGGTGGGAGGAAAACCTAATTTAATCATGGTTTTTTCCTCTGTTTTTTTAGATCAGGAAAAAATGCTAAAAGGGGTTAATTCAGTGGCTCAAGGGGCTATGGTTGTGGGTTGTAGTGATTCAGGAGAAATCACAACTCAGGGATCAGTTCGTGGACATGTGGTGGTTATGGCTATAGCTTCAGATCAAATTAAATTTACAGTTGGTTTGGGAAAAAATGTAAAAGTGAATAGCTTTAAAGCCGGACAGGATGCAGCTGAAGAAGTTATTAAAAACGCCCCAGAAAAAATTTCTCTTTTTGTTAGTCTTTTAGAGGGCTTAACCGGAAATGGAGCAGCTATTATTAGGGGGTTTAAAGCAGTCTTAGGAGAACATTTTCCAATTATTGGTGGTTCGGCTGGAGATGATTTTGCTTTTAAAAAGACTTTTGTTTATAATCAAAATCAAGTTTTAAACGATGCTGTAATTGGTATTGGCTTATCTGGTAAATTTTCTTGGGGGTTTGGAGTAAAACATGGCTGGGAATCAATTGGCTTGCCAATGAAAGTAACGAAATCAGAAGGCGCTGTAATTAAGGAATTAGATAATAAACCTGCTTTGAATATTTATCAAGATTATTTTGGCAAGAGAGCGGAAGAATTAATTAAAGAACCTATTGCTAAAATGGCTTATACCTATCCTTTAGGCAGGACAATAAAAGATTCTTCAGAATTATTAATTGTTGATGTTGTAATCGCAAACGAAAAAGGAGAAATCACTTGTGCGGCCGAAGTTCCAGAAGGATCAGAAATTCGTTTAATGTTGGGAGATCCAGAAAAAGCGATTCAAGCCGCAAAAGAAGCGGCAGAAAATGCTTTAGCTCAACTTAATGGGGCGACACCTAAAGCCATTTTTATTTTTGACTGTATGGCACGTCATAAATTATTAGGCGCTCAAGTTAATGAAGAAATACAAGCCGTTCAAAATGTTTTAGGTAAAGAAACCCCTTTAATTGGATTTTATACCTATGGTGAGCAAGCTCCATTGGGGGGCAATATTAATCCAAATATTTGTAATTCAGCTTTTCACAATGAAACTATATGTCTTTTGGTTCTAGGAGAAAAACATTAAAATAATAATAAATGACAAACTCAAATCCAAAAAGTAATTTAAAAATAATAATTTTAAATTACTTTAATTAATCTAATTAGTGTAAACAAATTTTAATTTCTAAATTTCAATTTATTAAATAAACTATAAAAGTTATTGGACTTATTTTTTTTTGATCATTGGATTATTAAGAAATTTTTATGTTAATTAAAAATTAGGTTAATTGGGTTAATTTGTCTTTGTGTTATAATGTTTTTTTATATTTTTGTTATATGACAAATTTTTTAAAAAAGAAAAAATGTGACAATCCCGAAGAAGTGATTAAATATCAAAATTCTTTAATTGAATTAGATAAGATTGCTAAAATGCTTATTAAAAGGGATCTTGCGCTTACTGATTCTAAGGAAAAATTAATAAAAGAAAAAGGAAAAGTGGATGCGGTGATTAATAGTTTAACTGATGGATTGATTATGATTGATTTAGAACAAAAAATTATTTTAATTAATCCTAAGGCACAAAGCATTTTAAACGTAACAAAAGAAGAAAAATTAATTGGAAAAGTTTTACCCGAACTTGTTAATTTTCCACACATAAAAGAACTTTATGAAGTTTTAACTAAAACAGAGGGACATTGCAGAGAAAAACAATGCGAATTAATTTTGAAAGAATTAATAGAAAAAATTTACGAAATGCAAACAACATTAGTAGTAACCGAGACGCAAGAAATAATTGGAACATTAATTATTTTGCATGATGTAACAAGGGAAAGATTAATTAATAAAATGAAATCAGAATTTATCACAATTGCCGCCCATCAACTTAGAACCCCTTTAACTGGAATTAAATGGTCATTAGAGATGATTAATACTAATGTAATAACAGAAGAAGAAAAAAAAGAATTTTTAGACAAAGCTTATCAAAGCAATGAGAGGATGATTAAATTAGTTAATTCGTTATTAATTGTCTCTCGTCTTGAAGAGGGTCGTTTTGTTTATAAATTTTCTGAGATTCAAATAGAGAATTTAATTCAAGAAATTATTGAAAATTTTAAAATTCAAATAAAAAATAAAGCCATTGGATGTGTTTTTAGTAAACCAAAAATTCCTTTATCTAAAATAAAAGCTGATTTAGAAAAAATTCAAATAGTTTTAGAAAATTTAATAGATAATGCGATAAAATATACGCCGCAAAACGGAAAAATAATTATTTCTTTAAAAGAAAATAATAATAAAATTGAAGTATCTATTAAAGATAGTGGCATGGGAATTTCTAAAGAGAATCGAGAAAGATTATTTACTAAATTTTTTAGAAGCGCTGAAGCGTTAAAAATAGAAACAAGCGGTTCTGGATTGGGGCTTTTTATCGCTAAAAATATTATTGAAGCGCATAAAGGACAAATTTGGATGAAAAGTAAAGAGGGGAGGGGGAGTACTTTTTATTTTACTTTGCCAATAAACTAGCCCCCCCTAGCTCCTCTATTTTTACAAGCTATAAATTAATTCATATGATTCTTTTTAAGAATGTCACAAAAATATATTCTTCAAATTCAACAGCTCTTAAAAATATTAATTTACACATAGAGCCAGGGGAATTTGTTTCTATTGTTGGTCAAAGCGGGGCTGGAAAAACAACTTTAATTAAGCTTTTAATTGCCGAAGAAAAAGCGACTGAAGGAGAAATAATTATTGGTGGATGGAATATTACAAATATTTTTGAACAAGAAATTCCAACGTTAAGAAGGCAAATCGGAGTTGTTTTTCAAGATTTTAAATTATTACCCAAAAAAACCGTATTTGAAAATGTCGCTTTTGCTTTAGAAGTAATTGGCGCTTCTTCTCAAAAAATAAAAAAGATTATTCCTCAAGTTTTAAAAATTGTTGGATTGGAAGAAAAAGCGAATTATTTTCCCGAATATCTTTCAGGAGGAGAAAAACAGCGAGTCGTTATCGCTAGAAGTCTTTCTCATCGTCCCAAACTTTTAATTGCCGATGAGCCGACGGGTAATTTAGATTCTATTAACGTTCAAGAAATCATTAATCTACTTTTGAAAATTAATCAATTTAAAACAACAGTCGTTTTAGTTACACACAACAGAGAAATAGTAAACACTTTAAAAAAGAGAGTAATAACTTTAGATAGAGGAATAATTGTTGGCGATCAAAGCAAAGGAAGATACGTTATTTAAAGTGTCAAATATCAAATGTAATCGTATGTTTTTTTCTATTTTTCGAGATATAAAAATAGCTTTTCAAAATTTCTATCGCAATATAGGACTTTTTTTAGTTACCATAATAATTATTATTTTAGCTTTATTTTCTATTAATCTTTTGATAGTTTTAAATATTTTAACTAATGCATCAATCGATGTTATTAAAAAGAAAATAGATATTAGCGTTTATTTTAAACCAGAAACATCTCAAGATCAGGTTTTTTCTATTAAATCTCGTTTAGAAGTATTGCCTGAAGTTGAAAATGTTCAATTTTTACAAAAGAAAGACGCTTTGTTATGGTTTCAAAAAAAACACAAAGATGATCCAAAAATTTTAGAAGCCTTGCAAGAATTAGACGATAATCCTTTGGGAGATAGTTTGATTATTCAAGCAAAAAAAATAAAAGATTATAAAACTATTTTAAATATTTTAGACGAAAGACAATATAAAAATTTTATTTATGATAAAGATTTTGGCGATTATGAAAATTTTATTGACCAACTTAATTTATCTAGCAATAAAGCTCAACAAATTACCTTGATTATTTCAATAATTTTTATTTTTATTGGAATTTTAGTTATTTTTAATACAGTAAAAATAACTATTCATACTCGTCGAGAAGAAATTGGAATTATGAAACTTGTCGGAGCAACCAATTGGTTTATTAAAATTCCTTTTATTTTAGAAACAATTATTTGCGGTATTTTTGCTTTTTCATTTTGTATTATTCTTTTTTATCCTTTTTTGTATATCATTCAACCTTTAATTTCTGGATTTTTAGAAGATTATAATTTTAATATTGTAAGTTATTTTAATCGGCATTTTTTACAAATCTTTGGCTGGCAATTTGTATTTATTGTTATTTTAAGTATTATAAGTAGTATCTTGGCGATAAAAAAATATTTAAAAGTGTAAAAAATATAAATTATGTAAAATTCATGCGCGTACCTAAATGTGTTGTTGGGTAGCGCAAGGGAAATTTATTTAGCTCAACTTTTGTTAATTTTAAAAAAACGTTAAATTTTAATTAATCTTAATTAAAAAAATTCACTACAATAGAAAATTACCCCTCTAAAATGATTTTGTGTTAATTTAACTGGAAAAGTATAATTTTTCCCAGTGGAGAGATTGGATTTAAAAATTTATGAATGAATAAAAATACAAAAAATTTTCATTTTTCCATTTTAAATTTTTATTTTTTTTTATTTTCTTCCCGGGTCGTCTAATGGTAGGACAGCTGGTTTTGGTCCAGTCAATTGAGGTTCGAATCCTTGCCCGGGAGCCAGTAAGGAAAAGTCAACGATTTGTGGGTCGC
>JAGUXS010000025.1 GCA_020061725.1 Patescibacteria group bacterium
CTAAAAATAGCTAAAATTAAACCATAAAATTACATTTGGCATGAATTTGATTGAAATTTACTTTTACATTTTAAACCTATGTTTAGGTATCTCGTGTTTGGGTATTGTAAATTTCAAATATTATATTTCTCAACGTGTTAACACAGTGGGAAAAATTATAGGAAATCGTAAATCCTATAATTAAAAATTTGATTAATAATTTAAACTCTGCTAAACTAAATAATATTATTAAATTTAAAAGGTAAATTTAGGAGGTTTGACCTCGGAAAATTTCCCATGAAAATTATTGTTACTAAAAATTTTTTAGAAACGCAAAAAGTTGCGGAAAAATTAATTAAAAAATTAAAACCCGGGGATGTTTTGGCTTTGAAAGGAAATTTAGGAAGCGGAAAAACTTGTTTTACACAAGGATTGGCTAAGGCATTGGGAATAAAAAAAATAATAACCAGTCCAACTTTTGTTTTATTAAAAATTTATCCTGTTGGATGTAAAATAACCCCTGTTAAATTCAGTAAGATTGGCGCAAAACAATTAAATACGGTAAATATTAACATAAAAAAATTATATCATTTTGATCTATATCGTTTAAATAATGAAAAAGAACTTTTGGCTTTGGGATTTGAGGAAATTTTAGAAAAAAAAGATGGAATTGTTGTTTTAGAATGGCCTGAACGGGCTCAAAAAATTTTACCTAAAAAAAGAATAAATATTAATTTTAAATTAATTGACGAAAATACGAGAAAAATAAAGATAGGATAAAACACAAAAACAAGAAAACAATTTTAGATTTTAAATTTTAGATTATAACTAAACTTTGACAAAAATTCTGAACAATATTATAAAATCCTTTATTTTAGCCAAAATAATTTTTTATTTAAAAAAATAAATGGCTTATTCAGAAGAAATTAATAAAATTTGCCAAAGTTTAGTTAAACTTTTTTTAATTTCCAATCTCTAATTTTAACCATCTTTTATGGAAATAAATATTGAAATTTGGCAAATTGCCTTAGGATTAATAATAATCGTAGTGAGCTTGTTGATTTTTTTTAAATTTGTTAAAATAATAAAAAGTTTTTTTCGTAGAAAAAAACTTTATGGAATAGATAAAAAAGAAATTAAAAAAAGATGGCAAGAAATTGAAGAATTATTGAATAAATCAAGCGAGATGAGTTATAAATTAGCGGTAATGGAAGCGGATAAATTATTGGATCATATTTTAAAATCAATGTTTTTCCCTGGAAGCACATTGGGCGAGCGATTAAAAGCGGCTTGTTATAAATATGAAAAATTACGACGAGTTTGGTGTGCTCATAAAATTAGGAATCAATTAGTCCATGAAACAAATTATCATCTTGGTTATGGCGAAGCCAAAAAAACGCTTAGTATTTTTAAAAGGGGTTTTGAAGAATTGGGAATAATGTGAAAACATAAAAACATAATAGGCGCGAAAACAAGAAAACAAAAATTAATTTTCAATAGAAATTTACCCCCCCGCTTTTTGGATTTTTTAAAAATAATTTTAATTAACGACAAAAAACGAGGGGTGTGAATTAAAAATTAAAATTGAAAATTTTACCTATTTTACATTTTTTATTTGTCATTTTACATTTTAATTTTTAATTTTTATTTTATGTCTGAAGAAAAAAAAACAGGTTGATGAAAATCAGCCAAGAGTTGATCGTCCTTTGGGTGATATTGCCTTTAAAAATGTTCCACAACGAAAAACTCTTTTTGAAAACGCTTCGCCTAAATTAATTTTTATTTTAGGCTTAGTTGTTGGTATGGCTATTTTTAGTTTGATTGGTTTTATTTCTTTGCTTTCTATTGATGCGCAAAAAAATCAATTAAACAAAGAAAAACTCGTGGAAAATAAAGATTTTGTTCCAAACATTAAACCGCCAACTACCCCTCCTCCTTCTAAAAAACCTCAAGAAGAAATTAAAACAGCCTTTTTTGAAATAACCAAAAATGATCACATTATAGGTAATTTTGCCGCGCCTGTAACTTTAGTGGTATTTTCTGATTTTCAATGCCCTTATTGTTCAAGATCTAAAGACACAATGGATGAAATTTTAAAAAATTATAAAGATAAAGTAAGAATAGTTTTTAAACACTATCCATTAAGTTTTCATCAGAACGCGCAAAAAGCGGCAGAAACTTCTGAGTGCGCTAGCGAACAAGGGAAATTTTGGGAAATGCACGATAAATTATTTGCCAATCAAGAGACATTAAGCGTTGATAATTTTAAAAAATGGGCAGGAGAATTAAAATTAGATAATAAAAAATTTGACACTTGCCTTGATTCTGGAAAATATTCAGAAAAAGTTAAAAAAGATTTAGTTGAGGGTCAAAGTAAAGGAGTTGATGGAACGCCAGCCACTTTTGTAAATGGAAAATTAATCTCTGGCGCTCAACCATTTGATAATTTTAAAACGATTATTGATTTAGAATTAAATAACTAGCTTTGCCAGCTTCTTGGCTTTTTAAATTAAAATTAAAAATACAAAAATAAAGACACTCCGATAGGTTACTTTTCGGAGCATCTTTATTTTATTTATTATTTTTTTGACAAAAAAATAATTTTATGCTATCTCTTTTAAAGAAAAGAAGAAAAGCTATATAAAATATTAAAATAGCTATTAAAAATAACGTCCCAACCCCTTGAATTTATTTATTATTAAAATTTAATTATTAAACAAAATCGTGCAGAAATTTTAAAAATACCCCTACAGCCCCCCCTAATAACTATTGGCCTCTTTTAAAAGCGTTTTATTGGGGACTATCTCTAAATTAAAAAACGAAAAAAATTTGTAAAGTATATACAAAAATAAATAAAAACAAATTTTACAAAAAAACATTTTTATAATTTTAATAATTTAAAATATGGAAAAAAATATAAAATTGTTAAAGAAGAAATTGTTACTGCAGAGGATTTTATTACTAAAGAGGATTTTAATAACATTTTAGAAGAGATCAAAA
>JAGUXS010000026.1 GCA_020061725.1 Patescibacteria group bacterium
GGTTGCGGGGGCAGGATTCGAACCTGCGACCTTTGGATTATGAGCCCAACGAGCTGCCACTGCTCTACCCCGCTACATACGAATTATGAATTATAAATTATACTAGCCAAAACTATCTCATCCTTTGGGTAAAATTATGAATTTTTATTTAACTATTTAATATTACACTAAAATTAAAAAAACACAAAATCTAATTTGGTTTTATGTAGAAATTTAGACGCGACAATTTAATCAAATTCGCGCTAAATATAATTCTATGATTTAATTTTAGTTATTTTTTAGCCAAAAAAGATAGAGTATATATAAAACAGTCATTATTTAAAGCTATTGTTTGGGTTATTATTTGATAAAGAAAACATTTTGTTTCTTAAAAAGAAATATTTTCATATTTTAAAGAAATTCAAAAACAAAGAGGTAATCAAATTAATTAAACAAACGCGCAATTAAGGGACAACTCTTGTATTAGACGATTTGCTTATTTTGCTTTCAACAAATCCGACATACATTTATCAATGGATTCAAGAAAAAAAATTAATACGCATTTATCTCATAACGAAAAATATAAATTTTTCCAATTTTTCCGTAATTTTCTAATATGTCCTTAATATTTTTTTTAATATTTAAATTTTTAAATTGCCCTTCTTTGACAATTAAATAACAACTTAATGATTGAGTTATTTCAGTCGCTACTTCTATATGTCTGATTGAAAAATTTTCTATTATATTTTTAAAAAGTCGCTCCCCATTTTTTTGATTTTTATTTAAAAATCCGCCCTGAATAACATTCCGTCCAGAAATTGCCTCTAATGCCAAAAGAAATCTTTTATCAGCCAAAATACACGGATGTCCTAATTCTTTTGGATTGCTTTGAATTTCCCGCCAAATATATTCAGCTACTTTTAAATCGTCAGATGTCACAGAATTTTGCAAGCTAGGCCCTGAAGCGTAAACAACAGTTGAGCTAAACGCTAAGAAAAAACAAATAATTATAATTTTTTGTTTTTTTATCAACCACTCTGATTCTAAATTTAAAAAACAATAGATTCCCCAAGATAAAAGAAAAATTGTAAAAAAAATAATGCCCAATTTAATATTTTTACTAAAAATTTCTAAAAATCCTAAAATAAAAAAACCAATTATTAAAAAATAACCAACTTTTTGATTGGGCATTTTTTTAATTTTAAAAATTCCTAAAATTATCAAAGAAAAAATACAAAAATTAATTATTATTAAAAGATGTTCGGAAAATAATAAAGCAAAATTTTGAATATTCTCTTTGACTTGATAAAGACTATTTTGCGTTATTAATCCAAGCGAATCAATAAAATTAATTTGATATCCAAAAAACATTAATAAACTTAAAATAATTGCCGCAATCAAAGATATTTTTTGTTTCGTGACTAAATAATCCAACCAGAAAAGTAAAACAAAGAAAAAGAAAAGATACACTAAAGCCACTGACGTCGTCACACTGCCATAAACCTGAAAAGAAAAAAATAACGAAGGCAAAAAAGCTGTTAATAACAAAAATCTTTGTTTTTTATAATAAACATTTTCATCGTCTAATTTATCATCTAACTTGCCTGTCGACTTGACTTTCATGGTCATTTTAGCAAAGGAAGCGGTTTTACTAAAAGTAGGCGGTCCTTTAAAACTTTGAAATAAAAATTTAGCTAATTCAAAAAAAATTAAAGGAATAAAAATTGACCAAAGTAAATATAAAAGCAAAAGATCTACCCAAAAAATATCAATATTCAAAATTTTGCTTAAAAAAATTGTCAAAACCCATTGGTTGACGCTTCCATTTTTATTTTCTATCAATGGCGCAAAATTTTTCTCAACGCTTAATATTTGTTTTTCAATTCCTAAATGTTTCCATTTGTTTTCTCCAAACCCAGCTTTGTAAACTATCGGCAAATAAGCATGAAGTAAAAATGAATGCAAGATGATAACAAAAAGAACAAAACTAATTTTTTGTTTAGAAAAAATTAAAAAAGCAACTATTAAAGTTGCTATTAAATAAACATATAAATATATTTTAGGAATCACATTCCATGGCGATTGAATATAATTCTCAGTTCGAACACTACACAACAAGAATAAACCAACTAAAAATAAAAAAAATAATCCTAATAAATATTTCCATGTTTTTTTAAAAGAAAATTTATCTACAATTACATTGTCTACTGAACGCCAAGCAAACCTCGTTAAAAAGGATGAAAATTTTATCTCTCCTCTTTTATTAGAAATTGAATTATCTATTTCATCTCCATCGTAAATGACGGAATTTTCTAACCGAGTAAAAACATTGAGATGAATTAAAAAAGAAATAATTAAGGTTAAAATTCCAAAAATTAATGGAATTTGAACTATGGAAAATTTATAAAAAATTAAAAAAATTACTCCCAAAAAACCGATTAAATAAATTAATAATAGAATGCCAAAAAGAAAAGAAAAAATTTCTGTCCTTCTATGTTGCGAAACACAAAAATATGCGTCTTCTTTAGCAAATAAAATTTTTTTTAAAATCTGCCCCAACCAAAGCCCATTGATAACAAAAAAAACTATCAAAAAAATCAACCCCAAAAATCTTATTTGCCACAAAAAAAGATTGAAAGCTAAACCAATGACAATTAAAGTGGAAATAATTGTCCAAATATATCGTTTGTCTTGTTGAATAGAATAAAACATGAAAAAAATAAAAATAAGAATAAAGTCAATTGTAAATTTTTAACACGAATAAATTAAGAATTTTTTAATTTAAAATTTATAATTTAATTTTTTAATTTCTTAAACTTTATATTCTTTTCTATTCTTAAATTCTTCTTGTTTTCCTGCATTCCATTGCTGTATTGGTCTAATATAACCAACCACTCTGGAATAAACCTCGCATTCTTTTTTACATTGCGGACACTTAAAGTGTTCGCCAGAAATATAGCCATGATTAGGACAAATACTAAAAGTTGGAGTAATTGTAAAATATGGCAAACGATAATTTTCAGCGATTCGCTTAACTAATTTTTTAGTTGCTTCAGCTGAAGGCATTTTTTCTCCAACAAATCCATGAAACACCGTACCTCCGGTATATTTACATTGTAATTCATCTTGAAAATCCAAAGCCTCAAAAATATCATCAGTATAATTTACTGGCAAATGAGTTGAATTAGTATAGTAAGGAACTTTTTCCCCGGCAGTAATTATTTTTGGATATTTTTTTTTATCAATTTTAGCCAAACGATAAGAAGTGCCTTCAGCTGGAGTGGCTTCAAGATTATAAATGTTTCCAGTTTCCTTTTGAAATTCTTTTAATTTTTCTCGCATAAAATCTAAAACTTCTAAAGAAAATTCTTTCCCCTCTTTACTGGCTATTCCTTTATCCTTGCCTAAAAAATTCAAACAAGCCTCATTCATTCCCATCGGTCCAATAGTAGAAAAATGATGATCTAAATTTCCTAAATATCTTTTAGTATAAGGAAATAATCCATTATTCAAATTATGAGTGACAACTTTTCTTTTAATCTCCAAAGATTCTTTTGCTAGATTCATTATTTCGGTTAATCGATCAAAAAAATCTTTTTTGGTTTTTGTCAAATAACCAATTCGCGGCATGTTTATTGTAACAACCCCAACCGAACCAGTTGATTCACCAGAGCCAAAAAGCCCACCAGTTTTTGCTCGCAATTGATTAAGATTCATTTGTAATCTACAACACATACTTCTTACGTCTGTTGGTTTTAACTCACTATTAATAAAATTTTGAAAATATGGTAATCCATATTTAGCTGTCATTTCAAAAAGCAAATTTGCATTTGAACTATCCCAATTAAAATCTTTTGTAATATTATAAGTAGGAATTGGAAAAGTAAAAACTCGACCAACATTATCCCCTTCTATGGTCACTTCAATAAAAGCCCTATTAATCATATCCATTTCTTTTTGATAATCTGAATATGTTGTTTCTTGTAATTTACCGCCAATAATTACTGGATCGTTTTTTAAATCTTCAGGCACTGTCCAATCAAAAGTTAAATTAGTAAATGGCGTTTGAGCGCCCCATCTTGAAGGCGCCGCTATATTAAACATAAATTTCTGAATATTTTGTTTTACCTGTTTATAGGTTAAATTATCCGCCCTAACAAAGGGAGCTAAATAAGTATCAAAAGAACTGAAGGCTTGAGCTCCAGCCCATTCATTTTGCAAAATTCCCCAAAAATTCACCATTTGTCCTAAAAGCGTTTCTAAATGTTTAGATGGCGCGCATTCTATTCGATTTTTTACACCCCCTAATCCTTGCAAAAGCAATTGTCGTAAACTCCAGCCAGCGCAATAAGCGTTTAATCCCATATATAAATCATGCAAATGCAAATCTCCTTCTTTGTGGGCTTTGGTGATTTTTGTTGAATAAATATTTTCTAAAAGATAATTGGCGATAACAGAACCAGAGATATGAAGCATTAAACCTCCGAATGAATAACCAATATTGGCATTTTCTTTTACCCTCCAATCTTCTTGTTTTAAGTAATCATCTATAATTTTCTTAATATCCATCATTACTCCACCCATCTCGCGTATTTTTTCTCGTTCTTTTCTATATAAAATATAAGCTTTTGCCACATCAACTAACCCGGCTTTAATTAAAACTTTTTCAACTACATCCTGAATTTCTTCAACTGTTGGAATAATTTTTGAATCAAACTGATATTCAAGAATGGTTAATACTTTATCAGACAATTTTTTTGATTGTTTTCCGTCTTTTCCTTCAACGGCAATAATTGCCTTCTCAATAGCTTGGGTAATTTTTCCTTGATTAAATTCAACAATTCGCCCATTTCGTTTGCGAATTTTTTTTATTTTAAATTTTTTTACAATCATAAAAAAAGTATAAAAAGTAAAAATGTAAAAGTAAAAACAAAAAATTAAAAAATAAAAAACATTATTTATAATGTTTTTTATTCATGTTTTTTGAATAAAATAAAGTTAAATATTTTTTTCTATTAGAATTTAAATTCTATTAAAGTTCAACTTCAACAATTTCTACTTTTTATTTAAAATTAGGACGCATCATTATTTCATCTCCTTTTGATATTTAACATACGAATAAATAATTGTATAGGCAGTGACTAAAATTACTGGAACAAACATAAACACATAGCTAACTCTAATATAAAGTTATAAAAAAATAAATCAAAGTCCAATCGAAATAATTAAATTGGGTTTATTTTTATTCCAATATTCCAGAAAATTATTATAAAATGGACAACAAATATAAAAATAAAAAGGATAATAAATCCCTCGTAATATTTTCTAAATTTTTCAGTTTGCGCTTCTAATACTATTCTCGGACGAGCAACGAAAAGTATAGTAGATCCAGTAAGTATAAATGGCATCAAAAATAACCCCCCAGGATTTTGACATATAGTCATCTACTTGTCTTTGATTATTCCAATGTGAAACCATTTTCTCTGGCATTTGAGAATAAAAATAAATACCGATAATGAGGGAAACTAAAATTATTCCCAATCTAGTTATTTTACTTTTTAGAATTTTAGAACTATTTCCAATATAGTTATTTCACTTTTTCTTATATTCATAATTAAATTTTTCAAATATTTAAAAATATTTTTCTTTTTAATTAAGGCTGAAAAACCTCTTCTGGTAAATAATAAACTTCCTTGACTTCGGGAAATTGTTTAGCAGTGGCTTCAATTTGAGACCAAAGAATTCCTACTCTACAAGAACCACCACTAGTTTTATAATTAGGATCATTAAATTTAAGCGTCAAAATTCCATTTTTAAGCGAAGTTTCTTCTAGTGATAGTCCTTCTAGAGGATATTCGGTGCTAATTCCTTGAGCTTGTTCTTCTTTAGTAAGTTTACCAGAAAGCAAAAGTTTAATAGTATCTTGAATTAGTGTTTGGGTTATTGGAATCATTCTTTCAACTGAAACCAAACCTTTTTTGCTACATTCATCTTTATCTAATTCGGAATTATAATAATACAACTTCACTAACCTTTTGGCTACTTCTTTTTTGCATTCGTTCCTGAAAAATGCCCATTTTTCGCACTTACTTCCATCTGTAAAAATACAAACCCCATATTCATTTTCATCTTTATCTTTTCTAATCTCTAATTTCCCGTTTTGTTCTAGACAATAAACCGAAGCTGGATTTGGTAATTGAGCATCTTTAATTTCTTTAGGTATTGAAAAATTCCCTTTCCAAAGAAGCTCTGATTTTTGATTTTCAAATTCAACTCCCCAAAGCTGAATAAGATAATTTCCTACATCAAATCTGCCCCATTTTCCAAGTGGGCCAATTTGAGCATTAATTTTGTAGTCACAGATACATCTGCATATCTCTCCTTCATTTTTTATTTTTAATTTAACAATGGTCGGTTCAGTGGTGGGTTCAGTTATATCTTTAGCAGGAAATGAAGGAAGTATTACTTCGTCCAAATAAACTTTTAATTTAGCGCAACAAACATAATTAAGAGGAAAAGTTAAATTAAGAAAACTATCAATTATTTTAGCCTCTGCTTTTTCTGCTATGTTTCTTATCTTTGTATATTCTCTTTCTTCTTTGTTTTCACAATCTCTAATATTATAAGTTAATTTAGTATTTCCTTTAATTTGGGTTAATTCATTGCTTTTTTCAATAAACATCTTATCATAACCATAAGGATACAAACAGGTTCGAGGATATTCTCCGTCAAGAATAATTCCTTCTTTATCTTTAATACATTCTTCAAAATTAGTGATTTTTTCTGATTTTTTGATATTCTGTTTTACCTGTTTTATTAGATAAAAATAATATACAATTCCAATAATTACTAATATTCCAAAACCAATTAAAATTCCATAAAATAATTTTTTGTTTTTCATAAGTTTAATTGTATCAGATTTTTTATAAAAAATAAAAGTTTGGCTTTTTAAAAAAACTTAGCTGGCATTTTTTGACCAACGTCTTGCGGATAAAAAAGTTTTGTCAAAAAGTAATTTATGTGAAGTGTAGCGAAGCCTTTTTTTTATTCACCATTATGTAACTCGAAGGGTAAAATTATTGCGAAGCAATCGCAAAGTTACCCGAAACACATTTATTATTTTTTTGACTTTTGCCCCACATAGATTCCATAGCCAAAATATTCGTCTTCATACTTCTTCATGAAGCTATCTAACCCATTCATCTTTTTTCTTATCTTTGGATTAAATAACTGTTTGTAAAAAATCTTAATCGCCTTTAATATCCCAAGTTCTCTTAGATTACAAGGACACTCCATCTCATAGGTCTTTGAAACAACCTCCTCTAAATTAGAGTTAAAGATTAGCCTTCGCCAGTTCTCAGATGTCTTTGCATTCTGGAAAAATTCGCAAATATTCTCTTTTGCTTCTTCAAAGAATTCCTTTGGTGGTTGCTTCTTCCAAGTCAGTTCCAAGATACCGATATATCCATTTGGTTTTACTATTCTAATCGCCTCCCTAATTGCTTTTTTTTGATTGCTTACCATAATCAAGACTGCTTGAAATATAGCCACATCAAACTCGTTATCAGAAAACGGAAGGTTCTCTGCATTTGCTACTTTGAATGATAATTTATTTTCTAAACCCTTCTTTTTCGCAAGTTCTTTTGCTTTGTTGATTAAATTTTCGTCAAGGTCAATTCCTGTTACCGAGCACCCAAATCTTTCAGCAAGGTAGACATCGTTTGTCCCTCTTGCACAAGCAATATCTAAAACCCTTGTCTCTTTATTAATATTACATAGATTAGCCATTTCACCAGTTGCCTTAAGTCCACCTGGATGAAGATTTGGCAATCCAATAACATTAGCCATAAAGTCAAAAATATTGCATTTTTCAATATCAACTACACAACAATTATTTTTATTAATCATTTTTTTATCACCTCCTTACTTTTATGTCCCTCTATATAAATACTTGTCACATATTCATCGAGGGTTTTATTCTCTCCCAAATTATCTAAAATAGTCTACCTATAAGGTCTTTTGTATTAGGGTCAATACAGGCAAAATCTAGCATTCTTGTTCACTTCCTTATTTTTTTATATATTTGATTCGACCTTTTTCTCTTTCCCCTCCTTTTTATAAGAATTCTGGCAACTAATAAACCAATCCTTTTTGCTTCTTCTAAACTTTTAGAATTCTTTTCAACCCCTCCTTTGGCATCAACGCTAAAAACTTTATTTGTTTCTCTCACTAAATACATTCTGGCAATGAACCCAATTTTTTTTAATATCTTCAAAACTAAAATATTACTATCTTCATAGGAAGTGGCAATTGCTCCAAA
>JAGUXS010000097.1 GCA_020061725.1 Patescibacteria group bacterium
ACTATTGTTGTCAATAAACTCGTGTTAGCGATCGCGACAGCGCAACCCATTGTTTCAAACTTTATATCTTTTATAGTCTCTTCATTTTTTTTATTTTTTCTTAAACAAATTCACATCTAAGCAAAGTCCTTTTAGTTCACGGACAAGGACATTAAATGATTCTGGTAGATTTACTTTTTCAATCACCCCGCCTTTAATAATTGTTTCATAAGCCTTAGAACGCCCTAAAACATCGTCAGATTTAATAGTTAAAATTTCTTGAAGGGTATGAGCCGCGCCATATGCTTCTAATGCCCAAACTTCCATTTCTCCAAATCTCTGTCCGCCAAATTGAGCTTTTCCTCCCAAAGGCTGTTGAGTAATTAAAGAATAAGGACCAATGGAACGTTGATGGATCTTGTCTTCAACTAAATGATTTAATTTCATAATATAAAGATATCCAATAGTAATAGGATTATCAAATACTTCACCTATTTTTCCATTATTTAAAATAACTTTTCCATCTTCAGAAAATCCAGCTTTTTTTAATTCTTGTTTAATTTTTTCTTCCAACACCCCATCTAAGACTGGACTGGCAACTTTATAATTCAAAGTTTTAGCGGCTAATCCAAGATGGGTTTCTAAAATTTGTCCTAAGTTCATTCTAGAAACTACTCCAAGAGGATTTAAAATAATATCAATTGGAGTACCATCTTTTAAAAAAGGCATATCTTCTATTGGAACAATTCGAGAAATAACCCCTTTATTTCCATGACGTCCGGCCATTTTATCGCCAACTTGAATTCTTCGTAAATTAGCGACTGAAATTTGAATTGTTTTTATTACTCCAGCCGAAAGTTTATCTCCTTGTTCTCTAGAAAAAACCTTTACATTTATAACCTTTCCATGTTCTCCGTGTTTTAAATAAAGAGAGCTATCGCGAACATCTTTTGCTTTTTCGCCAAAAATAGCCCTTAATAATTTTTCTTCTGCGGAAAGTTCTGTTTCTCCTTTTGGGGTAATCTTCCCAACTAAAATATCTCCAGAAAAAACTTCAGCCCCTATTCTAATAATTCCTTCGCTGTCTAAATTTTTTAATTTTTCTTCGCTTATATTAGGAATATCATTAGTAATAATTTCCGGACCCAATTTAGTTTCTCTAACATCAATACTATAATCTTCAATATGAATTGAAGTATAACGATCTTCTTGAACTAATCTTTCAGAAATTAAAATAGCGTCTTCAAAATTCCCCCCCTCAAAAGACATAAAAGCGACTAAAACATTTTGACCTAAAGCCACTTCTCCATTTTGAGTGTCTGTCCCATCGGCTAAAAAATCTCCTTTTTTAATTTTTTGTCCTTTTTCAACTAACACTTTCTGGTTTATGCAAGTAGAAGCGTTTGAACGAATAAACTTTTGTAAAGGATAAATAACTAATTTATTATTTTTTTCCAAAACAATAATTTTTGAAGCTTCCACTTCCACTACTTTTCCATTATTTTCCGCGATAATTAAATACCCAGAATCTAAAGCAACTTTTGTTTCCATTCCAGTGCCAACAATTGGAGATTCTGCTCTAATGCAAGCGACTGCTTGTCTCTGCATATTGCTTCCCATCAGGGCTCGAGCAGCATCATTATGTTCAAGAAAAGGAATAAGCGCTGTAGAAATACTAACAATTTGTTTTGGAGAAATATCCTGAAGATCTATTTCTTCTATTGCGACAATCCCCGCTTGTCCTCTAATTCTTGCTTCCACTTTATCTCCAAGAGATTTATTTTCTAAATCAACTGTTGCCGTAGTAGTGATACATTGTTCTTCTCCAGTCGCGTCCAAATAAACCACTTTTTTATCTCTAAATGGTTTGCATAAAATTTCTTTAATATTAATTTTTTCTAATTTTTTAGCTATTTCTAATGTAATTTTTTCTCCTTTTTTTAATATAATTTTTTTTGTTTTTGGATCTAAAATATTTTCTCTAACAATTTTACCCTGCGTTATTTCCGCTTTATTTTTCACTTTATTAATTATTTTAACAAAAGGAGCTCTAAGAAAACCGTAATCATCTATTTTAGCGTAACAAGCCATATGACTAACTAATCCAATATTAGCTCCTTCTGGAGTGGCTACCGGACAAATTCGGCTATAATGAGTGCAATGAACATCGCGAACTTCAAACTTTGCGCGTTCTCTCACAAGTCCTCCCGGACCCATGGCTGAAAGCCGTCTCTTGTGTTCTAATTCAGCTAAAAGATTTATTTGATCCATAAATTGCGACAATTGCGAAGACATAAAAAACTCTCTAATAATATTAGTTATTAATCTAATATTAATTAGAGAATTTGGGGTAATTGTTTCCAATTCATACGTACTCATTCGATCTTTAACAATTCTTTCCATACGCGCCAAGCCAATTCTTAATTTATTTTGAACCAACTCTCCAACTGCTCTTACTCTACGATTGCTTAAATGATCAATATCATCGGCTTTTTCTTGACTAACATTTAAAGATATTATTTTTTTAAGAATATTAATCAAATCTTCTCTTTTTAAAACTCGATTCTCTTTTGTAATTGGGGTGTTTAATCTAAAAGTTTGATTAATTTTATATCGTCCAACTTTTCCTAAATCATATCGATTAAAATTAAAAAACATCGCGTAAATTAAACTTTTGGCATTATCCGGGGTGGCCATATCTCCTGGTCTAATGTGCTTATAAACTTCCACCAATCCTTCATCTGTATTTTGTGTAGCATCTTTTAAAAAAGTGTTTTTTATATATTTAATTTCTTCTTTATCTTTAAACTCTTTAAATAAATCTAAAATTTCTTCATCGCTCCCATACCCAAAAGCTCTCAAAAATGAAGTTATCGCTATTTTTCTTTTACGATCAATTCTTACCCAAATTACTCCATTTCCATCTGTTTCTATTTCTATCCAAGCCCCTCTGTTAGGAATAACCTTTGCTCCATAAAAAAATTTTCCCTTAATACTTTCACGACTAAAAAAAATACCAGCTGATCTTACAAGTTGAGGAACAACTACCCTTTCAATTCCATTAATAATAAAAGTTCCTTTTTTAGTCATTAAAGGAAAGTCGCTAAAATAAATTTCCTGAATCTTACTTTTTCCTGTTTTTTTATTAACTAATTCTATTTTAACTCTTATTGGGGCTTCATAGGTAACATTTCGTTCTCGAGCGATAGTTTCGTCAAATTTAGAATCATCAAAATAATAATCTCTAAAATATAATTCTAAATCACGTCCAATATAATCCTTAATCGGAGAAATTTCTTCAAATAATTCATTTAATCCTTCTTTAAGAAACCATTCATATGATTTTTTTTGATGTTTAATTAAATTAGGAACATCAATAATTTCTTTTGATGAATTAAAAAAAACTCTTTTTGAAAAATTTTTAGAAAACATAAAAAACTCGCCCCTTTTTAAAAGGAGTTTTAATTTTATAAAATAAAAAGTTTTATATTGTTTTATTTTTCACGAAGTTAAAATAGATAAAAATTTTTAATTTTGATAAAGTCTTAAAGTTTTTCTAAATAATTTAAATATTTGCTTTTTAATTTTAAAACCTCTTTTCTTTTTAGAATATTCCCCCCAAACTAAATTTACTTAAATATTATATTTTTATTAGTCGTTATGCGCAAATAAACGTATCAACAACACTTTTAAAAACTATTGATATTTTATATGCAACCATTTGTGCGTATTTGAGTTGTTTGAATGCCATAAACCCAAATGTTTTATTTTTTAATAAAATCTACCACAAATTGAATAAATTTTTTTAAATAATCAGGATCTTGTTTTAGATGCCTATAAATTTCTTTATGATCTAAATAAAGATAATCATGAACAAGAGCGTTTCTAAATTTTGCTAATTCTTTATATTTATCTTCCATTTTTCTTGGAATAATTTTATTGTCAGCCAAAATACTTGGAATATCGCTGTAACAATTTGGTTTTTGTAAATCTAATTGATTTATAATTTTTTACCAATATTAAGAAAAGATTCCAAAGCGAGATGTAAATAACGATCAGTTAAGCTATAAACTTTCCAATCATTTAAAAATTTTTGCTCGCTGTATTTTTGCAACAATTCAAGACGTTTTATATATTGCTTATTTTTATCAATTAAATTTAATAATGATTCCCTATCTATTTTAACCATAAAGAATAAGCGCATTAATTACCAAATAATAATTTTGTTTGTTCTTTTAATGATGGTTCCCAATCTAAATATTCACCAATTACTTTATCTTCATATTCTTTTTGTTCTTTTATATTAGAATAATAAAGAGATTGTCCATTTTTTAATATTCTATGCGCGAGCAATGGATAAGCATCATTTAGAGATACGACGTCAATATTTTCTTTTTGAAACAAATCAGAAAGATCAACCATAAGTCTATATTTTTCATTAAAACGATTGCTATTATTTAATTTTTTATTAAAATAAACGCTATATCAATATCAGACAAAGGCCCTGTTTTTTTACTTGCCTGAGAGCCAAAAAGATAAGCAAAAACAATTTTATGTTTTTTAAAAATTTGCTCTAATTTTTGATTATTATATTTTAGCATAATTAAAAATAGCAAAAAATTTTTCAATTTTTTTTTCATCGATATCATCAAAAATTATTATTTTCATGCAAATCAACCTCCGCTTTCCTAATTAAATTAAAAATTTATATAAATAAAATCTTACAACATAGCGTTACTAATGTTAGATAACGATACGTTGTATCGAGTGATTAAAATTAGTTTTTAGATTATCAACTGGTGTTTTATATCTCAACCCTTTTAATCTGATAGTGAAAT
>JAGUXS010000040.1 GCA_020061725.1 Patescibacteria group bacterium
AAATTTAATGTTTTTTAAATTAGCAAGTATCTCGAATAAAAAATAAAAAAAACAGCTGCTAAACTCCGAGGGTCGGATTCGAACCGACGACCAATTGGTTAACAGCCAACTGCTCTACCGCTGAGCTACCTCGGAATTTAATAGCCGTTTTATTTTAGTTTTTAGAAAATTTTTTTTATTGATTCGACAGAATTCGCCATAAGTTTTTACTTTTACACCAATTTTACTTCAGCAATTTTTGCCATATCAAACGTTAAAGCGCGTAAATCATTTGAATTCAATTGATGAGCATTCTTTTTTCCAATTGCGCCAGCAACCATTTTTACTTCTTCTGTACAACTTTTAATATAATTTGACACAGAAATGATCGCTTCTTCCATATTTAATTTTTTTCTTAATTCTGGATTTTGAGTGGCAATTCCTTTTGGGCAAAGTCCTCTAAAGCATTGTTGACAATAGATACAACCCATAGCAATCAATAAAGGAAAACCCAAAAAAACAGCGTCTGCTCCCAGAGCGAGAGCTTTCGCGATATCAGCCCCTTTATTTAATCCCCCTCCAATTATTAATTCTTGTTTTGCTTTAAGTTTATCTAAAATTTTTCTCGCTTTAACAATCGCTGGAATAATTGGCAAACCAAAATCATTCAACATTATTTCTGGCGCAGCGCCGGTTCCACCAGACAATCCATCTATAGCAATAATATCCGGATTTGCTTTTATCGCCAATTTAACATCTTCTTCAACATTGCCAGCTCCTAATTTAATTATTATTGGACGATTATTTGTTATTTTTTTTAACCATTGAACTTTCTTTTTTAAATCTTTTATATTTTTTATATCTAAATGACTACACGGAGAATGAACGTCTTGATCTTTTGAAACCTGTCTTATTGCGGCAATTTCATCGGTAATTTTTTCTTTTTTTAATAACCCTCCTTGGCCAGGTTTTGCGCCTTGACCAATTTTAATTTCAATCATATCCGCTTGTTTTAATGCCTTTTCGGTAATTCCAAATCTTCCGGTTGAATATTGAACAATTAACAACTTAGCGTTTTTTCTTTCTTCTGAAAGCATCCCGCCCTCGCCAGTATTTGCGATTGATCCAACATTCGCGCTTGCTTTAGCTAAAATAATTTTCGCCTCTTTGCTTATTGCTCCAAAACTCATAGCCGCGTTCATAATTGGAGTATCTAACACAATCGGATTTTTGCTTAATTTTCCTAAAATTGTTTTTGTCTCTATTTTTTCTTTAAAATAATCAATCGGCGTCGCAGTTAATTGCGCCGGAATAAAAATTAAATCGTCAAAATTTACTTTATCTATTTTATTTGATCGTCCGCTCAAAATTGGCGGCTCGCCACTTAATGTTCTTTTTTTTATTTCATTTATCCAAATATTCATAAATAAAAAATTAATTTATAAAATTTAAATTTCTAATTACACCCCTAATTGCCCCTAAATAATTCTCAAAAAATTAAAAATTAAAAACACAAAAATAAAAAGCAACAATTAAAATTTAAAATAAATTTAATTTGAATTTTACATTTTGAATTGCTTATTTTAATTTTTCATTTTAAAATTTACATTTTTGTTATAGGAACGTTGCAGGCCTTGTTTAGGGTGGCAAATTAAATTAAGTTAATTTATTTTATTATTGTTTTATTATTTTTTGTGTTTTCACGGGGAAATTTTTGAAAAAGAAATATTGCTGGATAATCATAAATAATGTAAGCGCAAACCAATACAAAGCTAATCCGGCTGGCAAAGTCATACCAATCCAGATGGTTAAAATTGGCATAAAATAAAGCATTTGTTTATTCATCATCGCCGTCATACTCTCATCCTTAGCTTCTTTTAATTTTGCCACTTCAATAGGGGGTTTTTTGCGCATCATCATTTTCGTTTGCCAAAATTGAGCAATGCCAGCTAAAACAGCAAGCAAAATATTAGGATTTGATAAATTTATTCCTAAAAAGAAAGAATTAATTTTTTCTGGAGAAGAAATAAAAGAATAAAGCAATTCTTTATCTACGGCGTTAAATCCGTCTTTAAAAATATAAAAAACAGCGATTAAAAATGGGAATTGAATTAAAAGGGGAAGACAAGAAGAAAAAGGATTGATCTTTTCTTGTTTATAAAGTTCCATCATCGCTTGTCCCATTTTTTCTTTTTGATCTTTATATTTTGCTTTAATTTCCTCTATTTTAGGTTGCAAATCTTGAAGGGCTTTTTGCGATTTTATGGCTTGCGAGGAAAAAGGATTTAAAAGCAATTTAATAATTATTGTTAAAAAAATTATCGCCACTCCCAAATTATTTCCTGGAATTGTATTATATAAAAAAATTAATAAATTATAAATTGGCTGATAACAAATTAAGTTAAATAATTCGGACATAAAAAAATACAAAAATCAAAATATAAAATTTATATTGTCGCTAAGCGCGAGAAAATTTATTTAAAAATTTATAAACAAGATAAATGTAATAATTTTGCGCTTTAAATTTTTAATTATTAGCGATTGACGCAAATTTTTTTTAAAAAATAAAATCTAAATTATTTCAAAGGGTCGTGTCCTCCTTTATTAAAAGGATTACATCTTAACATACGCCACATAGCTTTAAGTCCGCCTTTAATAAGGCCGTATTTTTCTATTGCTAAACAAGCGTATTCAGAACAGGTTGGTCTAAATCGGCATTGACCGTAAGGTTTTAAAAATTTAAGCCAACTATGATCTAAAGAAAAAAATTTTTGATAAAAACGAATTAATTTTATAGCAAAAAGCCTTGGAACAATAAATATAAATTCAGATAAAAATTTAAACATAAAATAAAACAAAAATTTAAAAAAATTTTTTGCAATCTAATTTTTCTAATTTCTTAATCAATTTTTACTTTTCTTGTTAAATTTAGCAAAAGATTAGCGCAAAACAATTTAATGAACAAAACTTAAATAATTCTGCATTCTGTGCATTCTGCATTCTACATTCTTAATTCTACATTCTTAATTCTACATTCTGTGCATTCTGCATTCTACATTCTTAATTCTACATTCTTAATTCTGCATTCTGTGCATTCTGCATTCGCCTTACGCTTTTTCCGCATATTCCCCGGTATCTGTTTTAATTCGAATTTTATCCCCTTGTTTAATAAACAAAGGAACATTAATTTGCAATCCAGTTTCGCAAGTCGCAACTTTATAAGCCCCTGTCGCAGTATCTCCTTTTATTCCCAGCGGGGCGTCTGTTATTTCTAAAACAATTTTTGACGGCAATTTTACGCTAACTGGCTGATTATTAAAATTTAATATTTCTACTTCTTGTCCTTCTTTTAAAAAAAATATTTCTTTTCTAATTTGGCTAATTGGAAAAGAAAATTGTTCATAAGTCGCATTATTCATTAAATAAATATTATTTTCGTCTTTATATAAAAAATTAGCCTTGCTTTTTTCCAAAGAGGCTTCTTTTATTTTATCGCTATTTTTAAATGTTTTTTCTAAAAGATTATTGGAGATTAAATTTTTAATTTTAGTTCTAAGAATAGCCCCTCCACGTCCCATTTTAATGTGTTGCGCGGATTGTATAACATAAGGTTCATTTTCTATTTCAATAATTACTCCAATTTTTAATTCAGACATTGAAAGCATAGAATAGGCAAAAATTTTAAGAAAATTTTTACAATTTGAAATTTTAAATTGTCTATTTTAATTTTTTATTTTACATTTTGCGTTTTTTTGTTGAAGGGTATTGCGACATTATTTAAAGATAATTAGAAATTAAAAAACAATTAGATTAATTTGTTTTAATATTTTATGTCTCTTGTATTTTTTTGTTTTATTTTTTAACAAAAGGCAAAAGAGCCATAATTCTCGCCCTTTTTATCGCTTCAGCTAATTTTCTTTGATGTTTAACACAAACTCCGCTTCTTCTTCGAGAGACAATTTTAGCGTAAGATGAAATAAATCTTTGCAATAATTGAATATCTAAATAATCAATTTGATTAATTTTATTAAAACAAAAATAACAATACTTTTTTTTTGACGCATCAGACATAAAAATTAAAAATTAAAATTAAGAACTAAAAAAATTAATTAATTTTTTTAAAATGGTATTTCTTCTATATTAATTTCTTCTTCCGAAGATTGCGATTGGGAAGGACTATTTTGCAAATCATTTTCTTGAGCAGATTCTCGTTGCATAGAACCTTGAGTACGAGGCCCCATTTGCATATTTTCAGCGACAATTTCAGTTCGATTTTTTTTATTTCCATCAGGGGTTTCCCATGTCCTTGTTTCTATTCGTCCTTCAATAAGAATTAATTGTCCTTTAGTAACATATTGACTGCATATTTCAGCTAATTTTCCCCAAGCAACTATATTATGAAATTCAACTTTTTCTTGTTTTTGTCCATCAGCTCCTTTCCAAAAACGATTAGTAGCTATTCCAAAAGATGCCACTGATTGACCGTTTGGAGTTGTTCTAACCTCTGGATTTCGCGTTATTCGACCGACAATTATAGCTCTATTTAAATTCATATTTTCTCCTTCTTTTTATCCATCATTAATTTTGATGAATATTAATAATTAAATTTACAAAATTTTCAATTTTTATTAAATTTTTAATTTGCCTCTAAATAATTTTCAAAACTAAAAATTAAAGATACAAAAAACAAAAAGAAATGATTTAAAAATTTAAAATAAATTTAATTTGAATTTTACATTTTAAATTGCTTATTGTAATTTTACATTTACATTTTTATTGGTGGCATTGCGGCTGTTTAGGGGGGTAAATTAGATCAAATTAGGTTAATTTATTTTATTTTAGTGCCTCTTAATCTTGACTTAAAATTTTATCAAGTTTTTCTTCATCTAATTCTTTTAAAGTTATTTTTTTCTTTTCAATCTTATGGGTATATTCTTTATGGGCGTGTTCTTCTTTTTTTATTTTTTCCTCTCTCTCTTCTCTTTCTTCTTTAGATATTTCTGTTTTTAAAGGCATTTGAACCGCAGGTTTTTCTATAAAAAATGATTTAGTTTTAATAATTTGATATCTAATAATATTTAAATTTAATTTAAAATCTCTATTAAGTTTTTTAGAATTAATTGGTTCCAAATTAAAAAAAACCCTAAAATAAACCCCATAACGGTTTTGTTTAATGGGATAGCTTAATTTTCTTCTTCCAATTTCAATGGTTTTAATAATTTTGCCATTATTTTTTTGGAGAATGGCTTCAATTTGTTCTTTAACAGAAGAAATTTCCGGGTCAGTGAATTGATTTGAAATAATATAAAGCAAATCGTAAAGTTGCATAAAATTAAGAATTATAAATTAAAATTAGATTTTAATTAAGTTTATTAATAAGTGGATTTAATTTTAATAAATGTTAAAATAACTTAACATAAATAAATAAAATACGCAAATTTTTAGAATGTGTTAATAAAATATAATTACAATGCTTTAAAATTTTAAATTAGCTTGTGTCTTTGTTGTAAATTAATACAATAAAATTCAAATCTCAAAAATCAAAAGCTAAAACTGCAATTAAAACTCAAAATTTTTATTTTCGCTTGGTTGCGTTTAATTAATATTAAATATTTTATATCTTTTATTTTAATGTTTATTTTATGAAATACTGTTTTATTTTAGGACATAATCCAACCCTGTCAATAATAGAAATATTAAATGTTTTTTTATTATTTAAAATTAACGTTCAAATAATTTCTTTTTCAGAAGAATCGCTTTTACTAGAGATTGAAAATAATTTTTCAATTAATACTTTTTTCTCTCGTTTAGGCGGGTCGATTAAAATAGGAGAAATTTTAGAAGAAACTTCGCGCGTTTCGGATCTTTTAGAATTTGATTTTAAAAAAGAGACAAATGAATTTAAATTAACCAATAAAAATCGCTGGATAAAATTATTTAATATTCAAAAAGATAAAAAAATTTATTTTGGTTTAAGTCTTTATAATTTAAACGCGCCTTCTGTTTTAAAAACACAAAATGATCTTAAAAAATTAGCGATAAAAATTAAAAG
>JAGUXS010000043.1 GCA_020061725.1 Patescibacteria group bacterium
TTTTTAATTGTTTCGTTAGTCATATTCTATTAATTAGAGCGTAAATAGATATCATGAAAATGACAAAAATTAATTTTTAAGTATTCATTTTAATGAATGATTAAATGAATTAAAAAATTTAGAGAAAATTTTTTGCAAAATTTTAATTTTAATATCCAATGACCAATAAAATTTCAAGTTTTAAACTTAAAATAAAATACAATTAAGGGCTTAAGATTTGTAGTTTGATTGGATGTTGGAATTTGATTATTTCTGTCTAATACAATAGACTTGTTTTAAAATAATATATAAAATATAGCCTTTATTGCTAACTTTAGCTAAAGTATGTATTTTTGTTTATTTTTTTAGCACTTTTAAGCGCGAATGGATGCAGCTCTAATAGCAGTTTTGTTTTTCATTAAAATTTTGCTTTTATTTTTACTTAAATCAATAAAATCATCTGCTAGTTCAATTAATTTACTAGACGTTGTTTCTGAAAAAGCTATAATTTCCACTTGGCATCCTTTATTTTCTTTTAAATAAGTGATTAATGGACAAAAATCTCCATCTCCGGTCACTAAAATAACAACATCTAAACGATCGGCTAATTTAATACTGTCAATTGCTAATCCAACGTCCCAATCAGCCTTTTTTTCTCCGCCAAGAAAAATTTGTAAATTTTTTACTTTTAATTCAAATCCTTGTTTTTGTAAGGCGTCAAAAAATCCTTGTTCTTCAATGGCCTGCGATTTAATAACATAAGCGATTGCTCGAATTAATTTTCTTCCAGATATGGCTATTTCTAAAATTTTATCAAAATTTACTCTGGTTTGGTATAAATTTTTAGCTGAATGATACATATTTTGCACATCAACAAACACTCCAACTCGTTGCTCTTTATGCTTAATCATAAAAAATGAATTATAAATCAAGAATTATAAAAAAATAATTTTAATAATTAAACTTTAGTAATTTTATTAATTTTCTTTAAATAAGCCATTTTATTTTTTAAATAAAAAAATATTTTAGCTAAAATAAAGGATTTTATAATACTGTTCGGGAATTTTGCCAAAGTTTAGTTAATAAGTCTATTAATTTTAGCCACAAAACTTGATTTACTTGTTATTATGATTATAATTTTAAGTCTTCTGTTAGTTTTTTAAAACTTTTTGGATTTTCTTTTTGTAAATATTTTAACAAATTTCTTCGTTGGCCTATTTTTTTAAATAAACCATAACGAGAAGAAAAATCATGTTTATTTACTTTCAAGTGCTTGGTTAATTCTTCAATTTCTTTTGTTAAAATAGCGATTTGAACTTTGCTTGAACCAGTATCGTCTTTATGAACAGCGAATTTTTTAATAATTTTGTCTTTTGTTTTTTTGTCTAACATAATATAAAAAATGTAAAAATCAAAATGCAAAATAACTAAACCTGCCCTAACCTCGTTTAGTAGGTGTAAAAATGACGTTTATTCTAAATAGGCATTCATTTATTTAAAATATCAAGGTAAAATGAGGGCGTGGCAATGCAAATTAAAATGAAATTAAAATAAAAATAACTTTAAAAGTTAAAAGTTAATAATAAAAGTTAATAATTTCGACCTTTGATTAATTTTAGTTTAGCATATTATTAATAATAAAACAAATTTATGGGGAAAAAATTTAAAATTTCAATAAAAATATTTTTAGGACTTTTTATTTTAATTGGTTGCTGGATTTTTTTTGCTGAACCAAATTTTATTAAAGTTGAAAAAATTTTTTTAGAAATGGAAAATTTACCTACTTCTTTTAATGGAATAAAAATTGTTCAATTGAGTGATTTTCATTCAAAAAAATTTGGCGTAAAAGAAAAAAAGGTTTTAAAAATTTTAAATAATTTAAACTCGGATTTTATTTTTATTACCGGTGATATTATTGATTGGAAGACTAAAAATTTTGAAGAAATTCAGAAATTTTGGTTGGAATTATCTAAACAATTTGAAGGTAAAATTTTTGCTGTTTATGGCAATCATGATCATTGGAATCGCGATTTTAAAATTTTTGACAATCTTTTTAGAGAAAGTAAAATTAAGGTTTTAAATAATCAATTAGAAAAAATAAAAAAAGGCGAAGATTTTATTTATCTTGTTGGAATAAGCGAGCCATGTCCAAATTTTAACGACTCAAATTATAATGATTTTCGAAAAACTTGTTATGATAAACTTCAAAAAGTTTATCATGATAATCTTCAGATAGCATTTAAAGAAGTTTACCCATCTAGAAAAGATGAGACTTTTATTCAAGAGCGTTCTTTAAAAAAGGAAACAAATTTATATTTATTTCCATCTCAAAAAACAAGATTTTCTGATGGAATAGAAGATAAAAAAAATCCTAAAATATTATTAGCTCATTCGCCGGAAATTTTTAGAGAAGTTAGAAAATTTTTTACTAAAATTGATTTGACCCTAGTGGGACATACTCATGGCGGACAAGTGGATATTCCTTTTTTAGTGAATTTCTTTTTGCCTGTAAAATATGATAAAAAGCACAAAAAAGGAATTTTTAAAGAAGATTCAAAATATCTTTATGTTAATCGAGGGGTGGGGGAGAGTGGTTTGCCAATTAGATTTAATTCTTTCCCAGAAGTTACTTTAATAGAATTAAAAAAATAAGTAAAAATTTAAGTTTATGATTTAAAATTTTTTAAACTCGACTTTTACTAATTTAAAAAATATTAAATTTTAGGCTATTTTAATCAAAGAAATTTATTACAACAAAACAACAAACAACTCTCCCAAAATAATTTTGTGTTATTTTAGCTGAAAAATATGATTCTCTTCCAGCGAGGGGTTTGGTTAAATATTTGAAAGTCAAACCATCTAAATATTATTTTATGTTAAAATTAGCCAGTAGATTACTTGAAGATTTACTATTAAGGATACAATAGAGTTTAACTAAATATTTAATTAAATTAGTTTGTCGATTGGTAAAAATTTATAATTTATAGATTATTTAGTTGGCAGGCAACATAAATATTAGAAGTTTCTATTTTACTGGCATTAAATTTTTAGAATTTAAAATATCTACCTCAGGTTCGATAAAAACTTTTGTCACAGAAGGCAAGAAATTTACCCAACTTGTTGATAAAAATTTTTTCTCCCTGGATAAAAATTGTTTAACGGGAATTATGTTTATACCCACAATATTTTTTTCGTGATAAAGAATAACCTTAAAAGCGCTTTCCCAAAAACCATAAGAACTATTATTAATAATTTCAAAATTAACTTGATTAACGCTTATTTTTTTATCAGGAGCAATATAAGATCCCGTTGGAGAATATTTTATATTTTTAGTTTCAAATTGCGTTTTAGGAATTTTAGATAAATTTTTTATTCTTTTCCATTGAATATTTATAATATTTAATTCAACAATTGGATTTTTTGTCAGAGTTTCAAAATTAAAATCCATTAAAAATTTTTGTTCGTTTGGTAAAATAAAATTTGTTTTTATTTTACCTTTTTGTCCATTTAAAATAAATTGATAATTATATTGAGCCGCCCATTGAGAATTTAAATTTTCTATTTGCGATATTGCGTCATATTTTTGTTTTTCAGACTTAACACTATTGATTAACAAAACTACAAGATCTTTTGGTTTACTTTTTTCTCTAAAAAGTTCGTAATCAATTAAATTTTTACTTAAAGAATCTATCATTATTTGATAATTTTTTTGATCTTTAAAATAAAAAGTAGTTTTAAAAATTAATATACTTATTAAAAATATATTTAAAATAATTAATCCAATGATAATGCCTAATTTAATTCTTTTTTTGTGAGTTGAAATCCAATAGGCATATTTAAATTGTTTTTTAGTTAGAGGCATAATAAAAATATAAAAA
>JAGUXS010000032.1 GCA_020061725.1 Patescibacteria group bacterium
CTTTTAATTATCGCGATCAGCACTATTCTTGGAATTGAGACCTATAATTATAAAAAATTATTGCCAAAGCTGCTTTTAATGGCTATTTTAATAAATTTTTCAAAAATGATTTGCGGACTTTTTATTGATCTTAGTCAAGTTGTTATGATGACTTTTGTTGATGGTTATAAAGAAGCGGCTGCTGGAAATTTTGCTACCGCTTTTGGATTAGATGATTTATTAAAATTTAGGTGGCATGATAAACCTGAACTAGAAGGAAAAAAATCAGTTGGTAATTTGGAAATAATGGGGGCGCTTTTGTTGGCGTTAGTTTTAGTTATTGTGGCAATTTCTGTTACTTTAGGAACAATTTTAATTTTTTTAATTAGAATTATAATGATTTGGTTTTTAGTTGTTCTTTCTCCCCTTGCTTATTTATTATCCGCTTTTCCAGGCGGAGACAAATACGCTCAACAATGGTGGACTGAATTTACTAAGTATTTAATTGTTGGACCGGCAATGGCTTTCTTTTTATGGCTTTCTTTGATGGTAATGTCAACGGCTGATAGAGAAAAAGACACAAACGCATGTTTTGTGTTTAATCCAACTGGTGAACCAAAAGGGGTGTTTCAAGGAGCAGCAGAATCAGCTGGAAATATTGGAGGTGAGGGAATTTCCGCTGCAGTTACAAAGGTTAGCAATTCAAGTCATCTTTTGAGTTATATTATCGCAATTGGAATGTTGTGCGGATCAATGATGATGGCTCAACAAATCGGCGTTGCCGGCGCTGGTATGGCAATGGGCGTGGCAAAGAAAGTTGGAGGATTTGGACTAAAAGGACTTGTTCGATGGCCTTTAATGAAACCATTTAGAATGGCTAGTAAGTTTGGCAAAAAATTGTATGCAGGAGAGGCGTGGGCTGGAAAAATGAAAGGAATTTTGTTAAATCCAAAGTTAATGTTTGAAAAATTTAGAGAAGAAAGGAAAGAAAAAGAAGAAGGTTGGATGAGACAAGGAGATTTCTGGGCTGGAAAAAGAGGGGGAGAGGGTGGAATGAAAGGAATGCTTTTGGGTATGGGAGGGACAAATTATTACAATAATTATGTAGCAGCAAAGGGAGTTTTGAGATGGAGGAATTTACACGGAATGTTAAAATCAGGATGGACAACCGCGCAAACATTAAAAGAAATAGAAGAACAAGAAGTTCCATTAAAAGAAGATATATATAGAAATATAAAAGATCCAGATGATATGATTATTAATAAGCATTTAGAAAAAAATGGATTTAATCCAAAAAGCCTTGGCGTTCAAGGAAAAAACGAAAAACAAAAGTTTATTAATGAATGGAAGATTGGGAAAGTAAAAGAATATAATAATGGACCAACAAAAGAAGAAATTAATGAATCTATGAAAACAGGATTGACAAAAAAACAAGCTATTAATAAATGGAAATCCGAAAAAATAAATGAAATGACAGGGGGAGAACAAGTTTCTCCAAAATTTCAAAATATTCTTTCTGAATTTAAAAAAGTAGGTGAAAGAAAGAAAACAGTTGAAAAATATGCTCCAAATACAATAAAGAATAAAATAGAAGAAAAATCTTTTATTTCTAAAACAATAGGTGATATTGAAAAATTTAATATTCCACAACTTGAAGAATTTTTTGAAAAAGCTTTAGCTAAAAAAGATACTTTAAAAATAAAGGCTTCTTTATCTTTACTCGCTGAAAAAGAAGGATTAGATGATTTAATAAGAAATCAAGGATTTAAAGATAACACAGATGGATATAAAGAATTTATGAAACAAACGACAGAAAAAATTGGAATGAATTCACAAGAAGCGTTTGAATTTCAAAATGATATTGGTGTTATAGCGGGTCATACAAAGCAAACGCGTTTTGACAACACAGTTAAAATAAATAGAGATGGCGAATATGAAGAAAGAACTGCAGAGGAAATTGGCGCGATTAAATATACTAAAATAAGAGAAAGAGGGGTGAGATCAACCCTTCAAAATGATCCAGATTTTTTTATAAAAGATAAACAGACAGGAGAATTAACAAATGAAGGTTTATTAATATTACAAGAAAATTTTAGCGCTATAGAAAATTTATTAGAAAGAGCAGAATTAGATCCTGTTTTAATTAAAGCATTTAGTAAAAATGAAAAGTTATTAAAAAATCTTTTTAGTAAAAAGATAGGAAAAAAGAAAGAAGATCTTGTTCAAAAAATGTTAGATAGTATAAAAAGTAATAAAGAATCTTATGAAAATAGAGCCGAAGAAATGGCAAATTTAAAAATAATATCAACAACACAACCAACAACAGGAGGAGATGGAACGACACAACAAGCGTCAACGTCAGCACAATCAGAATCAAAAGCAGATTCAACATCAACACAGATAGGGATTGAATCAGAAATAAAAACGGAATCATTAAATAAAAGCATAGGAGAAATAACAAAACTTTTGACAAATAGTAAAATAGATTTATCAAATTTAGGAAGTAGTATTGGACTTGAATTAGATAATGTTTCTAAGGATTTAACAGTTGTTATGAAAAAAATAGGCGAAGGTCATGAAGATTTAAAAGAAGAGATTCAAGCTCTTATAGAAAATATAAAAAATAGAGGAAACATAAAAACATTTTTCAATAAAGATTCTTTAGAAAAATCAAATTTTTTCTCTTCGTTAAAAAGAATTTATAAAGGAATTGAAGATATAAAAAGAGGACAAAAAAAAGAAACGTAAAACGAAAATAAATAAAGAAAATTAAAGAAAAAACTAATTTATAGCGGAGATTTATTTAATCGTTCTAACAATAAATACAACTAATATAAGTGAAAACAAATTTTGCTGTTATAAAAAAACATGAAACATAACGTAGAAATATTATTACGATTTATTTATTTAAAAATTTATAAGCGAAAAAGAATATAATAATTTTTCATTTTGCGTTTTAAATTTTATTTTTTATTATGCCTACGATTCAAGAATTATTAAAACAATTTCCCATTGAAAAAACCGAAACCTGCGAAGCCTTTGAAAAAGGGGTGGATGATTTTATTAAATTTAATATGGCAAATGAAGCTTTTGGATTTACCAAGAATTTAACTTTATTAATAAATGGATTTCCTAAATTTAAAGAAACCTATCCATATTTATTTAAAAGATACCAAGATTTGACTCTCAAAGCAAAATGGGTTGCCTTGCCTCGATTTTCAGAAAAAGAAATTATTGATCTTTTTGAATATTCTTTTGTTAAAATTTTTGAATTAGAATTTTACAATATCTGGAACAAAATTGAAATAAAATTAATTACTATTACTTTTTGCGAAGACAGAGATGAATTTAAAAAGAAAATAAGAGAAGCGCTTTTGCGAAACAAAGAAGATTTTAC
>JAGUXS010000077.1 GCA_020061725.1 Patescibacteria group bacterium
ATTAATCTAATTAAATTAAATAGCTTAATTTACTCCACCTAAATATATATCCTTCCGCTTACAATTAAATTTCACAAATAATCTAAATTTAAAAATCTAAAATTTCTCATTTCTTAAATTATTTTACTCTTGTATTATTTTTTTCAACACGAATTAGGTGTATAAAATCTATCTATTCCTTTTAATTATACTTTGCAAAATTCCAATCATTAATAAATTTGCTAAAAGAGAGCTCCCCCCATAGCTTAAAAACGGCAAAGAAATTCCAATAATCGGCAATAAACCGACATTCATGCCAATATTGACAAAAATTTCTATAAAGAATAAAAAAGTAAATCCTATAATTAAAAAAATGCTAAAATCATCTCTTATTTTTTTAATTATTTTCCAAAGGCGATAAAATAAAATTCCAAAAAATCCTAAGACCAAAAATGTTCCAATCATTCCCAGCTCTTCGGCAATAACAGCAAAAACAAAATCTGTTCTCGCTTCAGGTAGAAATTTTAATTGACTTTGAGGCCCTAATCCTAAACCACGACCCCAAAATTGTCCTGAACCAACAGCAATAGTTGATTGAATTATTTGATATCCCCGTCCAAGAGGATCCGCTTGGGGATTTATAAAAGTGATAATTCTGTCTTTTTGATAATCTTTTAATTGAAACCATCCAATTCCAAAAATCAAAAAAAATATAATCAAAATCAAAATTACATTTTTTGGTTTGGAAATTACAAAAATCATTCCTAACCAAAGACCAAAAAAAATTAAAGCAGAACCTAAGTCTGGTTGCAAAATAACTAAAATAAAAGGAATTATTGTTATTATTCCTGTTAAAATAACATGCTTAAAACTTTGAATATTATAAATTTTATCACTCCAATATTTAGCCAAAATAACCACTAAAATTATTTTTACTAATTCTACTATTTGAAAATTAATTCCAAAAGGTAAATTAATCCAACCTTGCGTTCCTCTAAGGGTTTCGCCAAAAAATAAAACTAAAATTAATAAAATTAAAATTAAAATATATAAAAAAATCGCGTAATTTTTTAAAAAAAAATTCCAATTTAAAAAACTGATTAAAAACATTACAATTAATCCAATACTAGCAAAAATCAATTGCTTGTAAAAATTTGAAAAATTAACAACCTCCTGGTTTAAAGACAAGCTATATTGAATAATTAATCCAAAAATAATTAAAAAAAACACGACTCCTATTATTATCCAATCAAATTGTTTTAATTGTTGTATAAATTTCATACTAAATTAACTTTTAACTTTTTTAAAATTCAAATTTATAATTCCGCATTTATTATCGCTCTAATTAATCTTAAATTGACATAATCCTTTTAATAAAACTAAAAGCCAATTTTGTAAATATCTCCTGCTCCAAGAAGTAAAATTAAATCATTTGGTTTTAAATTTTCTAAAATTATTTTTTTAGTTTCTTCTAAATTATTTGCATATAAAACTTGTTTATTTTTTAAAGCGGGTTTTTTTTTGATTTCTTTAATTAAATCTTTTGAGCTAATATCTTTATTTTTTTTATCCTCTCTGCCTTCCACATCAAAAATTTCACATAAAATTAAAAAATCGGCTTGATCAAAAGATTTCACAAAATCATTGAATAATTTTTTTGTTCGATCTTGATGATGTGGCTGAAAAGCAACGACAATTCTGCGTGTTGGATAAAAATCTTTTGCCGCTAAAATAGTTCCGGATATAGCCGTTGGCGTATGCGCATAATCAGAAATAATTATTGATCCATTTTTTTCTTTTACTTTTTCAAACCTTCGCCAAATTCCTTTAAAATTAGCTAAAACATTTTTAATAACATTTAAAGATACTCCTAATTTTATAGCAACCGCGCTTGCCGCAATCGCATTATAAATATTAAACAATCCTGGAATTTGCAAAGTAAATTCCGCGCTTTCATTAATTTTAAAATTATTTAATCCTTTAAAATTAAGATTTTGAAAAGTAAATTTTACTTGTCCTGATTTTTTATCCATATTTCCTACCTCGTTAGACAACAAACGCCTAACAGGACAAATTTGAAAATTTACATTTTTATTTTGACCAAAAGTAATTATTTTAATTTTTTTCTTTACTTTTTTTAAAATTAATTGAATATTTTTATCATCTCCATTTGCTATTAAAATTCCATTTTTGGGCAGTTTTTCTATATATTTTCGAAAAGTTTTTCTAATGTCATTTATATCTTTATAATAATCCAAATGATCTTCTTCTATGTTGGTTAAAACTATAATTTGCGGATGTAAATTTAACATATTCGCTTGATATTCGCATGCTTCAACAACAAAATATTTATTCTGTGCTAAATTTTTAGCAACACGAAAATTATTCTTAGTCATTCTTAAATTTTCATCCCATAAAGGCTGATTAACTTTACTGCCAACAATTACCAACGGATCAAATTTCGCTTTTTCTAAAATTAAACCCAAAATACTTGTTGTTGTGCTTTTGCCGTTTGTGCCTGAAATCGCGATTGTATATTTTTCTTTGCTTAATTCGCCTAAAAATTCTGAATAATTTAAAATTTGTAGTTTGTAGCTTAAAGTTTGTAGTTTTTTAGCTTCTAAAAATTCAGGATTATCTTTTGATATGGCAGAAGAATAAATAACTAAATCTGTGTCTAAAGATAAATTTTCTTTTTTATGATTTTGATAAATTATAACCCCCCTGCTTTTTAAAATTTGAGTTATTTCTGAAAAATTTAAATCTGATCCTGTTACTTTTTTCCCTAATTTAAGCATCATCTTGGCCACAGCGCTCACCCCAATCCCGCCTATGCCAATAATATGAACTTTTCTTATTTTTTTTAAATCCATAATAGATAATAATAATTTTTTTAAATTGCATTTTCTTTTTATTGTTTAAAAATTGGTTTATTGGTTATTCATTAAAATTGGAGCTTGAAAATTGAAAATTTTTCATAATTCTGCATTCATAATTATTTCCGCTATCTCTTTTTCCGCGTCTTGTTTATTAAGCTTGCCAATGTTTTCTTTTAAATTATTTAATCCATTTTTATCTTGCAATAATTTTTTTATTTCTTCAATAATTAAATTTTTATTTTTTATTAATTCATTTTGGTCTAAAACAACAGCCGCTTGATTATTTTTAAAAAAAATAGCATTCTCTTCTTGATGCGTTTTTGGCATTGGAATTAAAATACTCGGTTTTTTAAACCAACAAAGTTCTGTTAAAGTTCCAATTCCAGCTCGAGAAATCACTAAATCTGCAATAATAAAAGCGTATTTCATTTCTTTTGTTAAAAATTCATAATGACAATACCTTTTTTCAACAATTAAATTAGTTTCAATTCTCCCTCCAGTCAAATGAATTATTTGAAATAATTGCGTTAATTGAGGAATGACTTGAATAATAATTTTGTTCAATTCTAACGCGCCAGTTCCACCGCCAATTACTAAAATTATTGGCAAATCCTCTTCTAAGCCAAAAAATTCTTTGGCCTCTTTTATTTGTAATTCATAATTCGTAATTCGTAATTCTTGTCTTATCGGATTTCCAGTCCAAATTGTTTTTTTCTCTGGAAAATCTTTAAGAGATTTTTTAAAAGTCACTGTAATTTTTTTAGCAAAAGGACTTGTTAATTTATTAGCCAAAGTTGGCCGAATATCTAATTGATGAATTAAACAAGGAATACGCAATAACCAACCAGCCCAAATTACTGGTACGCCAACAAAACTTCCGGCTGACAAAATAACGTCTGGTTTAAATTTTAAAAGAATAAAAAAAGACTGAAACAGCCCTATTTTAATAAAAAATAAATCAATAAAATTTTGCCAACTAAAATAACGTCGTAATTTTCCAGAAAAAATCGCTTTAAATGGAATTCCATAAGTTTTTATCACTTTTTTTTCCGGTCCATTTTTAGTTCCCAACCATAACAATTCAATTTTATTTTGTTTTTTAATTTCTTCCGCAATCGCCAATAATGGATTCACCGACCCCATTGTCCCTCCGCCAGTTAATAAAATTTTAAAAGGAACCGTCCACGATTTTGCCCTTAATTTTTGAGTCTTTAACATACGCATAAACAAAGGTTTAAAAAACAGATCTTTTTTTATTTCGCTTTTTTATTTCGCTAATGTTTTATATATAAATTTTATGGATCAACACCAACATCGGCAGTGTTTAAGAAATGTTTTAATACAACACTATGGAAAAAAACATTTATTTTGATTAGGAAAAATACATAAATTATTAATTGTTTGTTTGATTTTATCTAATATTTTTATAGCTTCTTTCGCGTCTTCTTTTAATATTGCTGAAATATTTTTATCTTTCATTATTTCCTCTAAGGCTTTTTCATAAGTATTTATTATTTCAATAGCCGCATCTTGATTTTCTTTTGATATTCCACCTAATTCTATTTCTTCAATTAAATTTCTTAGTTCTAGTTCTAGTTCTAGTTCTTTTTTAAATAATTCTTTCCCCCCCGAAGTCATATTTTTTTAAATTTGACATATATTTTTTCTTTCTAACAATTATATTGAGCTTAACTGTTAATTAAATTTTTAAATAAATCGCCAAATAATATGACGCCTTAATTCATTTTTTATACAAATTGAATGCAGAATATCGACCTTATAAAATTCTGCATTCTAAATTCTGAACTCTACATTCTACTTACATCCATTTTTTTGTTTTAAAAAACCAAACCATTCCCAAAGATATAAAACACATAAGGAGTAAAACATATATAAAACTATGGGGATATTCCAAAAATGGCATAGCCACATTCATTCCAAAAATACTGGCAATTAAAGTAATTGGCAATAAAATAACCGAAATCATTGTCAAAATCTTCATGATGTCATTAAGATGAAATGAAATTAAAGCTTCATTTGTTTCATGCAGCGCGTTAATCGCCTCTTTATAATTTTCTAAACTATCCCAAATTTCTTTTGTGTATTCAATTAAATCACCAAAATAAATATTTAATTTAATAATAGAAAAAAATTGAGGGGCTTTTAAAATTAATTTTCTAATCACTGTTTTATGAGCTTGCATCACTTTTCTAAAATTAACAATATTTTGTTTAATGGTTAAAATTTCTCTAACCATTTTTTTTTCGTCTCCAATAAAAATTTGTTTTTCAATATTATCAATATCAATACTAATATGATTAAGTATTGGAAAACAATAAAATAAAAGCGAATTTAAAATTTCATAAAGTATAATGGCCGGATTACCGCTAAGATATTTCTCTTTAGAATCTTTATTATTTTTAATAACTTTAAACAAATTAACTAAAGGACTTAATTCATTATTGTGAATAATTACTAATAAATCTTTTTGAATAAAAAAATCCACTTCGGAAGGAAAAATTTCTTTTGTTTGATGATCATAAATCGGAAAAATCAAAACCATAAATAAATAGTCAGCCCTTTCAACTATTTTTGTTCTTTGTGGAGGAAGAAAACAATCTTTTACATCTAAAGAAAAGAATTGATATTCATTTTCTAAAATTTTTAATTCTTTTTCCCTTGGCTTGTTTATATTAATTAGGGTTAAATTTTTACCCTTTATTTCATGAAAAAACATAAAAATTTAATGTTTTTTTAAAATTAGCGAGAGTCTAGTTTAAATGTTCGAAAACCATAATAATTTAAAATTCAATATTTAAAATTTACAATTTTTAGAGCCTTGTTTTCATTTTATCATAAAAAATAAAAAAAACAACATAACATAACCTCAATCTAAACCAGATTAGATCATATAAATAAAAATAAATTTTGATTCCATAAAACACAAAGCCTTTCAAATATTGCCTAATTATTTTCCATATCTAAAAAAAACATTGCACGCGCCTTCAACGGACACCATACAAGGACCAATTGGATTTTCTGGCGCGCAGATTTTTTTAAATAGAGGACATTGTTTTGGAATTTTAAGCCCGCGAATTATTTCTCCACAAATACAAGCGGTGGGTTTTTGCGCAAAAGAAAAATCAATTTTATCTAAAATTTTTTTATATTTTATTTTAGCGTCAAACTTTTGATATGATTTTTTAATTTCAAAACCAGACTTTGGAATAATTCCAAATCCTCGCCAATTTCCATCGCCTAAATTAAACACGTCAAAAATTTCTTGCATAGCTTTTGGGTTGCCACGCTCTTTTACTGATCGATAATATTCATTTTCAACAATAGCTTGATTATTTAAAATTTGTTTTAACAACATATATATTGCCCTTAAAATATCTTCGGCAATAAATCCAGCAATTACTTGCGGAGCTTTTATTGATTCAAATGGTTTTAATCCAATAATAGTTGCAACATGTCCCGGACAAATATATCCATCAATTTTTAATTCTCCAATTTTGAGAAGCGCTTTCATTGCAGGTAAAAAAGATTTGTGAGTAGAATAAACACACAAACCTTTTTTAATTGCGTAAGCGGTCATCGGGGTTGTAGTTTCAAATCCTAAACCAAAAAAAATTAAATTTGAATAATTTTTTTGAAATTTTAACGCCTCTTCAATAGAATAAACTGAAAATACTTTCGCGTCATTTTCTCGCGCTTGATCTAAACTGCCATAATGTCCGGGTACGCGCATCATGTCACCATAAGTGGCAACTGGAATTCCAGCAAGAGCTAAATTTACAATCGCGTCAACATCTTCTTGACTAGTCACACAAACAGGACATCCAGGCCCTGTTGTTAATTTTATATTTTTTGGCATTAATTTTTTTAATCCATATCTTGCAACCGCTTGTGTATGAGTGCCGCAAACCTCCATAAGATTAACATCTTTTTTTATTTTCTTAGCGATATCATTAATTTTTTTTATTATGTTTTTCATTATTAAAAAAATTAAATTTTAAAAATTCTTTTGCCTCTTTTTTATTCATTTTCTCAAATCAGGACGGTAAAATAATCTGAAAATTCATTTAAATATTCTGATATTTAACATAATTTATTTATTTTTTTTAATCTTTTCCAACTCTCCTACCTAAAATTTCAAACATTTCTCCATAAGATGGAGGGACGCGTAAAAGAATGACGTATTGTTTTAATTTTTCCATTTCTTTTTCATTAATATTCATTCTTTTAACAGCTTTTGATAAATTTATCTCATTTTTCATAATGGTTTTTCTAATATTATCCCATTCATCTTCATTTATTTTTTCAAGAACATTCTTTTGAATTTTTTTAAGTTCTTCTTGATTACCAAAAAACAATCCACTAAATAATATCTCTATATGCTCTAAATTTTCTA
>JAGUXS010000083.1 GCA_020061725.1 Patescibacteria group bacterium
ACTATCAGATTAAAAGGGTTGAGATATAAAACACCAGTTGATAATCTAAAAACTAATTTTAATCACTCGATACAACGTATCGTTATCTAACATTTTAATAGTTCAAAATTAAAAAGATAATTTTAAATTTCTATTAAATTTTTTAATGAATCAATTAAATTAAACAGAATTTGCTAAAATTGAAAATTTTTGTCATTAGAATTAAAATTTAATGAAAATTGAAAATTTGCGTAAAATTTATCTGATAAATTTTATCTATTTCATTATCCTATTATATTATTTTATTGTTAATTGTATTTTGTTAATTAATTTTTTATGTCTAGAGTCGGCAAGCAACCAATTAATATTCCAGAAGGTGTGAATATTAAAATAGAAAATCAAAATATTATTATTAAAGGAATAAAAGGCGAATTAGTTCAAAAGATTCATTCTAATGTTAAAATTGAACAAAAAGACAAGGAATTATTAATTAGTGTTCAAAAACCAAAGGATAAAAAACAACGAGCTTTATGGGGCTTGTTTCAAAGATTAATTAGTAATATGATAGAAGGCGTAACTAAAGAATTTGAAAAAAAATTAGAAATTAATGGTTTGGGATATAAAGCGGAAGTTTCCGGAGATAAATTAATTTTAAATGTTGGATTTTCACATCAAGTAAATTTTAATATTCCAAAAAATATTAATATAAAAATAGAAAAAAATATAATTACGATTTCTGGAATTGATAAACAATTAGTTGGAGAAACAGCCGCTAAAATTCGTAAAATTAAAAAACCAGAACCCTACAAAGGCAAAGGAATAAAATATTTAGACGAAGTGATTAAAAGAAAAGCTGGAAAAGCGGCCAAAGCAACAGGGAAGTAAAAAGATGAATTATAAGTTATAAATCAAGAGAAATAAATTTTTTAATGAGGCTATTAAAATTTGTAATTTTAATTCATATTTTGTCATTTATAATTTATGATTCATTTTTAATTTGTATTTTATGCAAAATCAACAAAAAATAAAACAAGAGAAAAAAAATAGACGACATCAACGAGTTCGCGCTAAAATAAAAGGCGCAACTGAAAAGCCGCGTCTTTCTGTTTTTCGAAGCAACAAACAAATTTATGCTCAATTAATTGATGATGTAAATGGAAATACATTGATAGCGGCTAATACACGAGAAATTATCAAAAATCAAAAATTAGAAAAAGAAGATAAAACTCAAGATAAAAAAAAGAAAAATATAAAAGATAAATTAGGCGGAAAAATAACAAAGGCATATGAAGTTGGAAAAATAATTGCTCAAAAAGCGTTAAAAAAGAAAATAGAGCAAGTAGTTTTTGATCGAGGCGGATATAAATATCACGGTCGAGTTAAAGCGGTTGCCGATGGGGCAAGAGATGGGGGGTTAAAGTTTTAAATTATGAATTATAAAAAAAGATCAAAATCTTTAAATTATAAAATAAAATAATATAAAAATATTACTACTACAATGTAGTATTATTTACTATATGATAATATATAATTTATCTATTATATTTAATCTATGCAAAGAAAAAATATAAAAAAAATAAACAAAGAAGAAAAGGAATTTGAACAAAAAATAGTTGATTTAGCTCGAGTGACAAGAGTATCAGCTGGCGGAAAACAATTAAATTTTCGAGCTTGCGTTGCTATTGGAGACTTAAAAGGAAGATGCGGGATTGGGCTTGCTAAGGGGGTTGATGTGGCAATAGCGGTAAATAAAGCAGCGACAGCGGCAAAGAAAAATATAATAAATGTGCCTATTACCGAAGAAGAAAGTATTCCTTATGAAATTAAAGAAAAATTTGGAGCAGCAAAAATTTTATTAAAACCCGCCAAAAAAGGAACTGGACTTAAAGCTGGAAGCGCTGTACGAATGGTTTTAGAATTGGTCGGAATAAAAAACATTACTAGTAAAATTTTTGGTTCCAATAATAAAATTAACAATGCTAAAGCGACAATGAATGCTTTAAAAAGATTTTAGATTTTAAATTTAATTATATTTAAATTTAATTATAATTTTATGTTAAATCTTCACAATTTAAAATCAGCTAAAGGATCAAGAAAAAAAGGAAAACGCGTTGGTCGAGGGGGTAAACGCGGAGTTTATAGCGGTCGAGGAATGAAGGGACAAAAAGCTCGTTCTGGGGGCAAAAAAGGACTTCAATTAAAAGGATTAAAAAAGATGATTCAAAGTATTCCTAAAAAAAGAGGTTTTAAAAGCATACGCTTTAAGCCAGAAATTATTAATATTATAAAACTAGATGAAAAATTTAAAGATAATGATAAAATTACTCCGGAGATTTTATTTAAAAAAGGTTTGATTGATAAAATTAAAAATGGAGTGAAAATTTTAGGCGATGGCGAACTTAAAAAGAAATTAATTATTGAAAATTGCGCGGTTTCAAAAACAGCTCAAGAAAAAATAGAAAAAGCTGGAGGAAAAGTGAAGTAAAGTAGTTTACTAGTATAAGGATAAAAATTTTATTTAATTAAATTTAATTAAAAAATTAGAAATTGCAAAAATTTTTTTTAAATTTTTGTTTTTTATGTTCTCAAAAATTTTACAAAAATTAATTCAAATTTTTAAAATTCGCGATTTGCGGAAAAGTATTTTTTTTGTGATATCAATGTTGATTATTTTCAGAATAGCGGCTCACATTCCTTTGCCCGGGGTAGATTTGGAAAATTTAAAAAAATTTTTTATGCAAAATGAAATTTTAGGTTTTGTGAATCTTTTAACTGGCGGCGGAATGGAAAATTTTTCTTTAGTCGCTTTGGGCGTTGGACCTTATATCACAGCTTCAATCATTATTCAACTTTTAACAATGATTGTTCCTAGCTTAGAAGAATTAGCCAAAGAAGGAGAGACTGGATATCGTAAAATTAATCAATACACTCGATTTTTAGCCGTTCCAATGGCCGCTATACAATCTTATGGAATGATAATTTTACTTTCACATTCAGGGAAAAATATTATTGCCAATTTAAGCATTTGGCAATTAAGTTCAACAATTATTACAATGACAGCGGGTTGTATATTTTTAATGTGGTTAGGCGAATTAATTTCAGAAAAAAAAATAGGCAATGGAATATCTTTGATAATTTTTGCTGGAATTGTTTCCGGTTTGCCTTCAGCGTTGCAGCAAACTTTAGTTAGTTTTGATTCGACTCAATTTATTAATTTAATAATTTTTGTTGTTTTAGGGTTAATTACCGTGACAGGAGTGGTAATTATTACCGAAGGACAAAGAAATATTCCAATTTCTTACGCTCGTAGAATAAGAGGCAATAAAATGTACGGAGGAATGAGTACTTATTTGCCATTGCGAGTTAATCAAGCGGGAATGATTCCGATTATTTTTGCCATTTCCATTGTTTTATTTCCGCCAATAGTCGCGGAATTTTTAAAGAAATTTCAAATTCAATGGTTACAAGCTCCAGCTGAGTTTGTTTATACTATTTTTCAACCAAATCATTTTTTTTACGGTATAGTGTATTTTATTTTAGTTGTCGCTTTTACATATTTTTATACGGCCGTTGTTTTTCATCCCGCTAAAATAGCTGAAAATCTTCAAAAACAAGGGGGATTTATTTTAGGAATTAGACCAGGCAAGCAAACATCTCAACATATAAGCGATGTTTCAAAAAGAATTATGTTAGCTGGAGCCACGTCTTTGGGAATTATCGCTATTTTGCCTTTAATCACCGGACCTATTTTTGGCATTAAAACTATGGTTATCGGAGGGGCTGGTTTGTTAATTGTTGTTAGCGTTGTTCTTGAGACAATAAAACAAATTGAATCTCAATTAACCATGAGAGAATATGAAGGAATTTAAATTACAGATTTAATTTAAAAATTATAATTTTTTTATGAA
>JAGUXS010000009.1 GCA_020061725.1 Patescibacteria group bacterium
GAAGAAATTCAATTTAACACTAATCCTCTAAAAGTAGACACAGATAATGACGGATTGTCAGATAGAGATGAGGTAAAAACTTGGAAAACAGATCCTTTAAATCCAGATACAGATGAAGATAAGATTTATGATGGCGCTGAAATAAGAAAAAAACTTAATCCAAATGGAAAGGGAAATTTATTAGAAACATTAAAATAGTTTGTAGCTTGTAGAAAATTAATAATAAATAAGCTAACTGTGAATTTATTTATTGAAAATTTAATAGAAATTGAAAATTAGAAATTAGAAATTATTTTTTTAACTTTAGATTTTTAATTATTTTAAGGTTAATTAGTTAATTTATTTTAGCGCATATAATTTTATGCAAGAAATGAATGAAAAAATAAATGAAATTTTATTGTCAGATAAAAAAATAATTGGAATGTCAAATGAAGAGGATATTCATGTAATGCCAGTTAAATTTTTAGAAAAAAAAGAAAGAAAAGAAAAAAATATTTTTGTTTTATGTGGGATTATTTTTTTTGTTTTGATTATATTAATTGGAGGATGGGGGATTTTATTTAATAAATCAATGAGAGAATATTTTTTTAAACTAGCCCAAAAAGATCAAAAAGATCAAATAATATTAGATAATAATAAAAAAGATCAAAATGAAACAAATCAAAATGACAAAAATTTAAAAATAGCTCAAACAATTAAAGCTGAAATTAAAGACAAAGATAATCAAGTTATTAGCCGAGCCCAAATTACATTGCCCTTTGGCTTTACTGATTCCAACGAAAAAATTAAAATAATCGGACAACTCCCTCCTAAATCGTATTTTAGGATAGATCCGCGACAAGATATAATTGGAGGAATATATATTTTTACCAATTCTGATATTAAATTAAAAAGACCAATCACTTTAATTTTAGGATATGATGATAAAATTATTGGCGACTATAAAGAAAAAAATTTTAGAATGGCTTTTTTAGAAAATGAGAAATGGAATTTTTTAGAGGCTCAGCAAGATGTTGAAAATAATACTTTTATTGTCACTCTTTTGGATTTAAAAGATGTTTATGCGATTTTAGTTCCTAAAACAAAAGAGATTCTTACAAATTTAGATGTTGATTTGGATATAATTAATCCAGATATTTTACCATCAACGATAGATTCTGATTTTGATGGATTAACAGATGTAGAAGAAGGGATTTTTGGAACAGATCCGCAAAGAGCGGATTCAGATATAGGTGGATATCCAGATGGATGGGAAGTAATTAATTTATATAGTCCGATAAATGAGGGATTATATCCACTTTCCAATACAGGAAAAATAAAAATTTATTCAGATCAAATTTATAAATATAGTATTTTTTATTTAAGTGAATTTTTAGTAAACAATGTGGATAATAAAGTAATTTTTAGTCCGCCAATAGAAACAGGTGAATCTATAATAATTATTATTCAAGAAAATCCTGAAAAATTAAAAAGCAAAGAATGGTATATAAAACAATTTGAAAAACAAATTTTAGACGAATCTAAATTAAAAACTTCAATGGCGGATGGTGTTGAAGGGGTTTGGAGTATAGACGCTCAAACTTTTTATTTAGCCAAAGATAATTTAATTTATGTTTTTTCTTATAATTCTAGTTTATTAACCCATCTTAATTTTAAAACTACTTTTAAAATGATGATAAATAGTTTTAAATTTAATCGCGAAGTGGAAAAGACAGAAACTAAAGCAGAATCTGTTAAAAAAATGGAGAATTACTAAAGGTTAAGAAAGTTAATAACTAAACTTTGGCAAATTTTATTAATTTCTCTTAAATAAGCCATTTTATTTTTTAAATAAAAAAATATTTTGGCTAAAATAAAGGGATTTTATAACATTGTTCAAGATTTTTGACAAAGTTTAGTTAATAATTAGTTTTTTTAATTTTTAATTTAGAAATTTATTTATTTTTTATTTATTTTTTATATGAAAAAATGTAAAAAATGTCATTGTCCGTTTGAGGGATTTATGGCAAAAATTTCTTGCTTTTTTGGCTGTAAACCATCTGAAAAAGACCCAGAACTTTGTTGTAAATGTGAGCTAAAAGAAGAAAAGCAAGAAATAAAAAAAGAAGAAGTTAAATAATTTAATATAAAAAGCGCGCCTTATTAAAAAATGAAGCAGTTTTTGTTTTATAAAATTTTTCCTGTCACTCAAAGAGTAATTAATTTTTTTGTGATCGGTTTAATTGAAAATTTTTGCTTATTTTATTTATAGACATTGTGCAAAATAAAAATTTCAGTGTCCAATTTTAGCTAATTTTAGTTAAAAAATAAAGATTTTTAGTTTTTAAATATAAATGGTCAATTTTTAGCTAATATCTAGCGATAGAAAGGATATTTTGAAATTATTTTGCAATAAGTCTTATGTTAATCGGCGGGTTACAAAAAACATCTTTAATTGATTATCCAGATAAAGTTTGCGCTATTATTTTCACGCATGGGTGTAATTTTAAATGCAAATTTTGTTATAATCCAGAGTTGGTTCTGTTGAGAAATAACAATCAACAATTAATAATAAAAGAAGAGGAAATTTTTGAATTTTTAAAAAAAAGAAAAAAATTAATTGAAGGAGTTTGTGTGACTGGTGGAGAACCGACATTGCATAAAGATTTGCCAAAATTTTTAGCTCAAATAAAAAAAATGGGATTTCTAATAAAATTAGATACCAATGGAACTAATCCAAAAATGTTAGAAAAATTAATTAAAGAAAAATTAGTCGACTACATTGCCATGGATATTAAGGCGCCTTTTGAACTAAATTTTCAATTTTCAATTTCTAATTTTAAATTAAATTCCAAATCCCAAATTTCAAAATATAAAAAAATGAGTGACGTGAAAATAAATTTAAAAAATATTAAAAAAAGTATTGAGATAATTAAAAATTCTGGCATTGATTATGAATTCAGAACAACAGTAATACCGGGTTTTCACAAAGAAGAAGATATTTTGCAAATTGCAAAAGAGATTTTTCCGGCTAAAAAATATTTTTTGCAACAATTTGTTCCAAGTAAAAAAATGATTGATGAAAAATATAAAAAAATAAAACCTTATCCAAAAGAAGTTTTAGAAAAAATGCGCGATAAAGCAAGAAAGTATGTGGAGAACGTAGAATGCAGAATGTAGTTATAAATAAAGTAATTGTTAGATAACGATACGTTGTATCGAGTGATTAAAATTAGTTTTTAGATTATCAACTGGTGTTTTATATCTCAACCCTTTTAATCTGATAGTGAA
>JAGUXS010000086.1 GCA_020061725.1 Patescibacteria group bacterium
ATAAGGGACTTGAACCCTTGACCTCTTCCATGCCATGGAAACGCTCTAGCCAACTGAGCTAATGGCCCAAAGATATTTTTTATGGACTCACCGGGAATCAAACCCGGGTCTCAGCAATGCGAATGCCGTGTAATACCACTTTACTATGAGCCCTTGATATTTCTAATTTTAGAGTGTAAAAAAATACATTTTATAAATAAAAATTACTTTTAAATTAAAAAAGATCATAAAGAAATCACAAAAATATTCATATTACAAATAGAAGTTTTTGTACTAATATTAAATAAGAAATAACATTTCTATTTAATTTTTAACGCAAAAATTTATATTTAAAACACAAAATAAATTTACTAATACCTTTGAATTACGAAATGTAAAATATTATTAAATTATTTAAAATAATCTAAAATAAAAACATAAGATTTATTAATTTACATTGTTATAAAAACATAAAAACCCAATATTATCTAAATTTATTTATTTTTTTTAGAGAAATTCTATTTCGTAATTTAAAGAAAGTTAATAATAAAAGAAAATTTCGAACATCATTGGATTTAACTTTAGAAAAGGTTAAACTTCGAGAAGAAAAAATTAATATTAATTTTTAAATAGTTTTCCAATTTTTTCTTTAACTTCTTTATTATAATCAATAAATAAATTTGTGGCAATTTTTTGGTTTGTCCGTTGTTATTATTTTATAATTAAAATAAACTTGTTATTTTTCCAAGATGATTGATTAAAATATTTTTTATTTTTTAAATTGAATCTTGATTAAGAATGAAAGATAAATTAATACAAATAGAAATGTGATTTTCTGAAATAAAAATTTCTTGTTATGAAGGTTAAATAAATTTTTTGTTCAGCTTATCATGTTAAATATTTATCATCAAGCGCGTAAAAAACCCTTTGATGTAAAAGTAAAATTTTTGTATTTTTTTATTAATGATTGAATATTTTCTTCTGTTATTTCTTCAACTTCATCAACTAATAATTTAATACTTTCATCTTTATTAGATAGCTTTCCTCGAACCAAAATCATTTTATTTTCTTGCCAAATTTCAAAATTTTTTTTTAAAACCGAAGGGAAAACTAAAATTTCTAAAACATTAAGTCCGTCTTCTATCGTTAGAAAAAGCATTAATTCTTTTAATTGGCGAGTGAAAACTTTTTGTATTTTAGTGATTAGTCCGGCTGTTTGAATATAATTATATTTAGAATTATAATTTTTAAGTTCAGGGTAAGAAGAAATAATTTCTTTAAGTAAAAGTCTAATTTTTTCAAAAGGATGTTTTGAAATATAAAAACCAAGCAATTCTTTTTCCCAAGCAAAATTTTGATTTTCATCTATTGGCTTTGTTATTTTTAAATTTAATTTTGGCAAGGCATTTGAGGGGAAAAAATCAAATAAATTGACTTGATTCGAATTTTCTATTTTATTAATTTTTCGATTATAATTTAAAATTTCTTCTGAATTTTCTAAAAATTGAACTCGTTCTCCAAATTGATCAAACACCCCGCATTTAATTAAACTTTCCAAAGATTTTTTATTTAAATCTTTATGATTAATTCGTTGAACAAAATCTTCCATGCTTTTAAATTTTCCTTTTTCTTTTCGTTTTTCAATAATTACTTCAATAATTTTATCTCCAACATTTTTTATAGCCGATAAACCAAAACGAATAATTTGTTGTTTTCCTTGATGTATTGCTGTAAAGTTAGCAAAACTTTCATTAATGTCTGGCGATAGGATTTTAATTTTCATTTCTTTACATTCATTAATTTCAATAGCGATTCGTTCAATATTATTTTGATCAGAAGTCAAAAGGCTAGCCATAAATTCACAAGGAAAATAAGCTTTTAAATAAGCAGTCCAATATCCAATCAAAGCGTAACAAGTCGCATGGCTTTTATTAAATCCATAATCAGCAAAAGGTTCAATAATAAAAACAAAAACCTCTTCGGCAATTTTTTGAGCAATACCATTTAGAACGCATCCCTGAATAAATTTTTCTTTTTGTTCAATTAAAAGGGTATGAATTTTTTTTCCAACCGCTTTTCTTAAAATATCCGCTTTTGCCAAACTAAATCCAGCTAATTCTTTGGCAATTTCCATAACTTGTTCTTGATAAATACAAATTCCATAAGTCTTTTTTAAAATAGGTTCTAATTTTGGATGAAGATAAGACATTTTTTTTCTTCCATGTTTTCCAGCAATATAATCTGGAATCCACTCCATTGGTCCGGGACGATAAAGAGAGACCATAGCGATAATATCTTCAAAATTATTTGGTTTAAGTTGTTTTAAATATCGTTTCATTCCACTACTTTCAAGTTGAAATATGCCAGTTGTTTTTCCTTTTTTAAAAAGTTCAAAAGTTTTTTTATCGTCAAGAGGAATTTGATTAAGATTAATTTTAACATTGTGGTTTAATTCAATTAATTTAATCGTTTTTTGTAAAATAGTTAGATTTTTTAAACCTAAAATATCTATTTTTAACAATCCTAAATTTTCAACGACATTCATAGAATATTGAGTGACAATTGTTTTATCGTCTTGCGTTGGATGTTGCAACGGAACATAATTATCAAGAGAATTTTTAGTAATCACAATTCCACAAGCGTGAGTAGAAATATGTCGAGCAACCCCTTCTAATTTTTTGGAAATTTCAAGTAATTTTTTAATTCTGACATCAACGTCAAATAAATTTTTCAATTCCGACACATTGTCAATTGAATCTTGAATAGAAGACCCAATAATCATTTTTGCTATTTTATCGCAAAAACTATATTCCATATTTAAAACTCGACCACAATCGCGAATAGACGCTCGAGCGGCCATTGTTCCAAAAGTAGCTATTTGAGCGACATGATTTTTCCCATATTTTTCTTCAATATATTTTATAACTTCATTTCGACGATCGTCGGCAAAATCTAAATCTATATCAGGCATATTAATTCTTTCTGGATTTAAAAATCTTTCAAATAATAAATTATATTTAATTGGATCAATTTCTGTAATATTAAGAACGTAAGAAACTAAACTTCCAGGAGCCGAACCACGACCCGGACCGACAACAATTTCATTTTTTTTTGCCCAGTTAACAAAATCTTGAACAATAAGAAGATAAGTAGCAAATCCAGTATGCTTTACTATTTCTAATTCATATTTTAAACGAGATAAAATCTCTTCTTTATATTCAGGAAATTTTTGTTTTAATCCTTGATAACAAAGTTTTTCAAGATATTTATTTACATCAATATTTTTTGGCACTTCAAAATGCGGTAAAAGAATTTCTTTTAAAGGAATTTCCAATGTGCACATCTCAACTATTTTTTGTGTATTTTTAATGGCTTCGGGAATACTTTGAAAAGAATTTATCATTTGTTCTTGAGAACGCATTGAATAATCTTCGCCAACAAAAGTCATTCTATTTGTGTCTGTTATTTTTTTTTGTGTTTGAAGACAAATTAAAATATCTTGAGCCTCCGCGTCTTCTTTATGAAGATAATGAACATCATTGGTGGCAACTAATGGAATATTTAATTTTTTTGACAATTTTATTATTTCTTGATTGGCGATTATTTGATTTGGCAAGTTTGGATGATCTTGAATTTCTAAATAAAAACCCTCTTGACCAAATAACTCTTGATATTCTAAACAAAGTTTTTTTGTTTTTTTGTAATCTTCAGCTAAAATAGCTTGCGGAATAGCGCCCTTTAAACAGCCACTTAAACAAATTAGCCCTTGACTGTGTTTTTTTAATAATTCATGATCAATTCGAGGTTTGTAATAAAATCCTTCTATCCACGCCTTTGTTGTGAGTTTAATTAAATTTTTGTAACCTTGTAGATTCTTAGCTAAAAGAACGAGGTGGTATTGTTTATTATCAATATTGGATCTTTTATTGTACATTTCATCAGTCGCTAAATAAAATTCAACCCCAATAATAGGTTTTATTCCTTGAGCTTTTGCTTTTTGATAAAATTCCACCACACCATACATATTTCCATGATCAGTCAAAGCCAAAGAATCCATATTTAATTTTTTCGCGCAATCTAAAAGCTCATCGATTTTAGGCAGACCATCAAGTAAGCTATAATGACTATGAATGTGGAGATGAGAGAATTTCATAAAAACATTAAAACAAATCATTTTAAAAAAAACAAATCATTTTTAATGACAAATAATTTAAAATGTAAAATGTAAAAATCAAAATTAAAAATGACAGTTAAAAACTATAAAATTATTTTTATTTAATTCTATTTTAAATTTTGTGTTATCGCGCCATTATTTTGTTTTGACGTTTTTTATTTTAATGTTTTATATAAATAAATGTCTTTTAAATTAAAAAAAGAGATGTCATTTTATGACGACATTTATTAATCAGCGAAGCCAAAAGCGAATTCGATTATTTTCCATTTTGAGATTTACATTTTTCATTTTTTCTAATTCTGCATTCTGAATTCTGCATTTTGCATTCATTTCTTTATCACTTTTATTTTTTTGTATTCTGTTTCTTCTTTATTATCGTATTTTTCTTCTATTTTTTCTTCTCTTTTTTTTTCTTTAAGATGATCAATAAACGCGGAGAGGCCGTGAGAGAATAATGTTAAAAAGGCCCCCATAGTGGATACTTTGCTTTTTAAAGCCTCAATTAATTCTCCAAACGCTTCAATTTTTCGGTTGACATTTTTGCTTATTTTATAAGCATCTCGAAGCATTACCACTAAATAATACAATCCCCAGCAAAAAAGAATTGTTATCCATAATACGCAAAAAGCAAGAACTAAAAATAATAAATCCTGACTTGTTTGAATCATAAAATGTAAAAATGTAAAAATTAAAAAATAAAATTTATTCTTTAGATGATTAATTCTATTTTAACTTTTTTTTAAAAAAAATAAAAGACTACAAATCAGACAAATTTAAACTGGATAAATAATAAAAATATGCTATTATAATAACAACCTCCCTAAACCTAGAACTTCTAATTAAATTATTTTTTTAATTATAAACTTGCCCCCCTAAAATGGTAATTAAAATTACCATGGTAACCGTATTAATTTTACAAAGTAGAAATTTTTTTATTTTAAATTTTACACTATCATTTTACATTTTGATTTTTACATTTTTCATTTTAATATTTTATGCCTCTTTTTAGCAAAAAAAAACAAGAAAATGGAAATAATGCGCAAGGATCGGAATTAGAATTAAAACCAAAACAAGAGACTTCCACAGAAATTTTAAAAGAACCAGAGATTGTTGAAAAAGAAGAAAAAAAAGAAGAAGACGTTGAGTCTCAAAAAATAGAAGAAGCGTTAAAAAAAACGCCCACTATTCAAGTTTCTCAAATTCCTTCAACAATCGCGCCTCCTGAAATAATTGTTAAAAGCGCGACGCAACAAACCATAGAAAAAATTTTATCAGAAGATTTAGATGATATTTTTTTTAATTTATCTCCAGAAAAACAAAAAGAAATTGAACAAAAAAAACAAAAAACTTCTTTAAAAATTGAAAAAATAATTACTCAAATTAAAGTTAAATTAAATAAGGCTTTTGATTTAATCAAAAAATGGTTAAAATTAATCCCCGGGGTTAATAAATTTTTTCTTGAACAAGAGACAAAAATTAAAATGGATAAAATTTTAGAACTATCAAAGAAAATAAAAAATAACCAATAATACGTAGGAAATAACAATTTCACAAAGTGGAATAATAAATTATTTTTTTAAACCACAATACTCAAAACTCCAATATTCAATTAAATTCTAAACCTTTAAGGCCCAATTACATTTTATTTGGTCATTAAATGGGATTTTATTGGATATTGGAATTTGAAATTTATTATTAAATTTTATTTTCTATAATTTTATTAATTTTTTATTACAGATTGTTCGTTGCGGTGTTTACTATATTTTATTATGTTTTTTGAATTTTTAAATTTTATAGAACAAGAATATCCAATATTTTTAACAATTTTTTATTTATTAATAAGCCTTTTTATTATTTTAGGCTTATTTTTTTTAATACGAAAAAATTTTATTAATTTTTTAAATTTTTGGCGTATTTTTGATAGAATTACCTTGTTAATCACAGTGCCAAAAGAGGGTGGGGAAAAAGAAAAAGACGAAGGAGAAAAAAAAATAGTTGATCAACTTTCTCCGATGGAAATTTTTTATAGCAATTTAAGCGGACTTAAAATAGGACCAAAATGGAAAAAATTTTTGTTTGGACAAGATAATTGGATCGCTTTTGAAATTATTTGTCATCAAGGATTGATTAAATTTTATGTAACCATTCCGCGAGCGCATCAAATTTTTATTGAACAACAAATTCACGCTCAATTTCCAATGGCGCACATTGATGAAACCGCAGATTATAATATTTTTTCTCCGACCGGAATAATTAAAGCGGCTTATTTGGGTTTTTCCAGACAATCAATTTTTCCAATAAAAACTTACAAAAAATTAGAATTAGATCCCTTGAATGCTCTAACTAATAGTTTAAGCAAGATTGATGAAAAAAATGAAGGCGCGGCAATTCAGATTTTAATTGAACCCGCAAGTTCGGTTTGGCGTAAAAAAGGATTTAAAATAGCTTCGGAAATACATCAAGGAAAAAAACTTAAAGAAGTGTTAAAAACGCAAACTGCCGGTTTTTTAGGAAAAATTTTTTATAGTTTTTTAAATATTATTCAAGAGCTTTTTTTTCTTGGCAACAAAGACAAAGAAAAAACTTTAGAAAAAACAAAAGAGCCTTATCGGCTTTCTCCAATGGAAGAAGAGTTAGTTAAGGCTATGGAAGAAAAAGCGTCAAAAGCGGAATTTCAAGCAAACATCAGAATAATTTCTTGTTCAAATATAAAAGAAAGAGCTGAACGAAATTTAAATAATATCGTTAATAGTTTTGCCCAATTTCGAGCTCAAGAATCTAATAATTGTTTAATTAAAATTAGAGCTATGCGCAAAAAAACAATTACAGATTTTATTTATCGAAAATTTAATGAAGCAAAAAAAATAATTTTAAACACAGAAGAACTAACAAGTCTTTTTCATTTTCCTTTATCAACCACAGAAACCCCGAATATTTTATGGCTTTTGGCAAAACGAGCCGCTTGTCCGGTTAATATCCCTCGAGAGGGATTAATTTTAGGAAAAAATATCTATCGCAATCAAGAAACCCTAATAAAAATTGAAAAAGCCGATAGAAGGCGGCATATTTATATTATTGGAAAATCCGGAGTTGGAAAATCCGTTCTTATTTCCAATATGGCCAAGCAAGATATTCAGAATGGCGAAGGAGTTTGCGTTATTGATCCTCATGGCGATTTAGTTGAAGATATTTTAACTTGTATTCCAAAAGAAAGAATAGACGAAGTAATTTATTTTAATCCGTCTGACACTGATCGACCAATAGGCTTAAATATGTTAGAAGCAAAAACAGAAGAACAAAAAGATTTTGCGGTTCAAGAAATGATTGCAATTTTTTATAAATTATTTCCTCCAGAAATGATTGGCCCGATGTTTGAACATAATATGAGAAATGTAATGCTTACTTTAATGAGCGATTTAGAAAATCCGGGGACAATCGCCGAAATTCCTCGCATGTTTACTGATCCAGATTTTCAGAAACAATGGATTGATAAACTTAAAGATCCAATTGTCCTGGCGTTTTGGGAAAAAGAAATGGCAAAAACATCGGATTTTCATAAATCGGAAATGCTTGGTTATTTAATTTCGAAAGTCGGTCGTTTTGTGGAAAATGAAATGATGCGAAATATTATCGGACAATCTCGTTCCGGATTTGATTTTAGAGAGGCGATGGATAAGAAAAAAATTCTTTTGATTAATTTAACAAAAGGAAGGACAGGGGAGGTTAATAGTAATTTATTGGGTTTAATCATTGTTTCTAAATTGCAAATGGCCGCTATGGCTCGGGCGGATTTACCAGAAGAACAAAGACATGATTTTTATCTTTACATTGACGAGTTTCAAAATTTTATTACAGACAGTATTGCAACTATTCTTTCAGAAGCTAGAAAATATCGCCTTAATTTAATTATCGCCAATCAATATATGGGACAATTAGTTCAGGCTAATAATGATACAAAAATTCGCGATGCTATTTTAGGAAACGCGGGAACAATGATTTCTTTTAAAATCGGGGTGGAAGACGCGGAAATTTTAACTAAAGAATTTGCTCCGGTATTTAACGAATATGATTTAATTAACGTAGAAAAATATAACGCTTACATCAAATTATTAATAGATAATCAAGCGAGTCGAGCGTTTAATATACAAACAATTCCGTCGCAAGCCGGGAATTTAGAATTAGCTCAAAAAATTAAAGAGTTATCTAAATTAAAATACGGGCGAGATAAAAAAGAGGTAGAAATTGAAATTTTACAAAGAACCAAATTGGGCGAGACCAACCCTAAACAAAATATAGAACGCACACTTTAACTAGCTTGTAAAAGGCGATTGCCACCTTTTTGGTTACCTTTTAAAAACAAATTTATTTGGAATGTTCATAATAATTTACTGTTTAATTTATTTAATTTTTAAATCTCATTAACGGAAAAATCTGACATTCACGCGCTGATTTATTCATTAAAAACGCAAAAACGCGTTCTGACATTCCAAAACCGCAAGTGGGAGGCATACCGTATTTTAACGCTTCTACAAAATCATAATCATACATTTGCGCTTCTTCGTCTCCGGCTTCTTTTAATTTTTGTTGCTCTTTAAATCTATTAGCTTGATCAATTGGATCATTTAATTCACTATAACCATTGCCTAATTCTGAACCAGCAACAATCGGTTGAAATCGTTGAACAATCTCTGGATTTAATTCATCTTTTTTTGCCAATGGAGAAATCGCAACTGGC
>JAGUXS010000029.1 GCA_020061725.1 Patescibacteria group bacterium
AATTTCACTATCAGATTAAAAGGGTTGAGATATAAAACACCAGTTGATAATCTAAAAACTAATTTTAATCACTCGATACAACGTATCGTTATCTAACAAGTAAACAACATGCTGCAAAAAAATTTTGAAAAAACAATTCAAGTCGAGACAAGTAATATTGATAAATTAAAAGATGAACTAAAACCTATTAGTGTCAGTGTTTTGGATTTTTTTCAATATCTTAGATTAAAATGGATTAAACAGAATGTTAAGGGCAATGATATAACTTACATTGAAAAAGTTCTTGGTAAACCGATAAGTAAGATTGTTATAACAAAACTAAGTGAAAACAAAAAGAAAAAGATGGATAAATTAATTAAAAGAAAAAATTATAATTGGGGCGATATAAATTTTCACATCACTTATAGAATCACGACCCATCAAGACATAATAGAAGTACTCGAAAAAATTGAACCTCAAATCGAAGATATTATTAAGAAGGGCTATAATGTTTCAATAATGCCCCTTGCGTTAGTTACTAAAAATAAAGATTTGCTATTTAAATTTGTTCTAAAGAAAGATTTCTTTACAGATCACATTTCCAAAAGTTGGGACCCTTATGGAATTTTTAGCAGAAAAGTTAAATTATTCAGAAAAGGATTTTATTTAGCTTCTCAAAAATTCAAAAGAAGTGTTTTGATGAACATTACTTCTGCTTGTCCTTTTGGTTGCGTTGGTTGTTATAAAGGATTTTTTACAAGAATTATTGGAAAAAAATTTTACACTGATTTGCAAAAAGCAGTTTCTAAACAAGCTAAATTACTGGTAGAACATCTCAATAAACATCCGGAAATAAAAACGGTTATTGTTAGTGGTGGTGAGCCCTTGCTATTATCAAATGATGGCTGGAAGAAAATGCTTCAGGAGTTTTTGAAAACCAAGTATTTAGGAGAATTTAGAATTTGTACAGGTGTAATTTTTCAAGGTCTGCCTTTCAGAATAAACGATGAACTTCTTGATATGCTTGAGAGTTTTGAGAATGAAACAGGAATAAAAGTTAACTTTAATGCTCATCTTGGACATCCTGAACAATTTACTCCAGAATCCCTAATTGCTATTAGAAAAATAATCAAAAAAGGATTTCCAATAAATAGTCAAATTCCATTACAAAGAGGCGTCAATATTTTTATTGAAAATTTTGATAAAACAATGAATATTCTCTACCAACTTGCTCAACTTCAAGGGATTAGCGGAGTGAGACCTTACAAATATATTTTACATATGAATGTTGGCAGTTTAGAATACTCTGTTCCATTAGAGTTTATGTTAGAAGTTTTGGCTGAACTAAAATACAGAATTGATCACCCCTGGCCTGAAACTTGGCAACCCGTATCTTTTTGTATTTTGTATCAAAAAGGCAATATTCTTTTATCTCCCCAAATATTGTATACAATCAAAAAAGAAGTTCACAAAGATAAAGATTATATTGTTTATCGTATTCCTATCCCAATTGGGGAAAGAAAATGGCTTACCGTAAAATATATTGAATCCTTACTAAAAGGGTATAACGATGATCCTGATAGTTTGAAAAAATTTAAAGTGTAAAATATGGAAGCTAAATTTGTTATCCAAAATGGCGAATTAATCGAAAAAGACAGAGCCTGTGTTTCTATTTATAACAAAGCATTATTTTTTGATTTCGCTGTTTATTCAAATATTAAAATTGTTCAAGGTAAGATGTTCCTAGTGGAGTTAGAAATAGAAAAATTATTTGAGTCAGCAAAAACAATAGGCATAGAGCATAATTTTACAAAAGAAAAAATAATTAAATGGACAAGAAAATTAATCAAGGAAAATAATCTAAAAGATGCCTTAGTTAGGGTCTTACTAGTCGGCCCAGAAAAAGAAGCGGAATCAATCCTCTTTTTATTTCCTATTGGCTTAACTTTTTATTCAAACAAATTTTATAACAATGGTGTAAAATTAATTACTTTTGAGGGCGAAAGATTATTTCCAACATCCAAGACAAAAGATTTACTTTTATGTTATCTTGCCCACAGAGAAGCTATGAAACAGGACGCACTCGACGCATTATTGATTGATAAAGATAAAAATATAAGAGAGGGAACAAGAAGTAGCTTTTTCGTTATTAAAAGCAATACTTTAATAACACCGCCAAAAGAAAAAGTTTTAGAAGGCGTAACAAGAAAAATAATTTTGGACATTGCCCCAAAAATAATGAAGATCAAAGAAGAAAACATTCCGTTTAAAAAAATAAAAGAATATGATGAATATTTTATAACCGGCACCACTCTGAATGTTATGCCCGTGAGACAAATAGATGACAGTGTTTTAAGAAAAGAAGTCGGAGAAAAGGTTAAGGAATTACAAAAATTATTTAAAAAGTATTGCGACAAGATAGTTCTAAAATAAATTCGGCGAGCCGGCAAAAAATGGAGGGATTTTCTTGGAAAAAAGTTGGAATTTTAACTAAAACACACCACATAATAGAATAAACAGGGGCTTTTCTCCTTTTTTAAATTCATTTTTGATGAATCAAAAATTTTAGACTTAGACAGAGAATGAAACTTTTACCAATGCGAATTTTTTTGATATCTTCAAAGGGAGAGATGGTCATAGTCAAGATGATCCTGAACACTTTCTGGATAACTCAGGACATCTGGAAGATTAACTAAACAGTCTAAAATTAAGGTTGGGAAAAGACAGAATTCTTGAGGTATAAAATAACCCAATGACTTAAGTTTCTGATAGGGTGTTAAATCACCCAAGCCCATATTAGTTCTGATAGTATTGTAGACCTTTTGCCACCAAGCAGCTAATTTAATAAATTCTAATTCTGATTTAGCCTTTAATAAGTAAGGGATGTAGAACTCATAATCATCTGTCTGATGAGATCTTTCTATAAAAGGATTATCTTCAGGATGTCTTTTCCTAATTAACTTTCTTTTTACGCCTAATGGTTTCCAGAAATTATTAGAGATTCTCTCAAAGGCTCCTAGTTGAGAGGTGTTAAACTCCGTTCCTCCATCTGACCAATTAGTAATGAGGTTTCTAAAACCAAACGTTCTTAACCACCAAACAACCATTTTAGCAAAGACCTGACCACAAGACCAATCTCGAGAATATGACCACGATAAGAATCTAATTCTGGTTTTAACATCAATAAATTGTTAAATAACGCTACGTTGTAGTGTAATACTCTTGTTGTCTTTTAAATATTGTACCGGTGTTTTGTAATTTAATGATTTTAATCTTTTTTCAAAATT
>JAGUXS010000080.1 GCA_020061725.1 Patescibacteria group bacterium
TTATTATAGCAAAAAATTGGCTGGAAGGAACAGAGGTACTAAGAATCACCCTTTAGCACCATTGTCTTAAATTCAGGGACTATACTAAAATAGTTTCATTAAAACCATTTGAAAAAATTTATCTTTGGTAATAGGGGGCGTATTCTGAAATGCACCCCTGTTTATCTTTCAAAAAAATCACTTAATATGTCTGAAAAAGAAAATTTCGAAACTTTGTTTCGAGTTTTGGTTAGGCAACGATTAATATATTTTTGATCATCATTTAAATATTTATGCATCAAATTAACAGCTTCACCCGTGTTATTATATAAAAATTTTTTATTAATAAATTCTGGATAACACAATCTATTTGGCAATACGGGGATACAACCAACCAATACGCTTTTAATAACAGAATATCCGAAGTTTTCTTGCTTGGCGCAACTTAAAACTATCTTGGCCATAGAAAGAGTATTTAAATGTTCGTTAAAGGATTCAGCAAAAATAAATTTTACATTTTTAAAATTTTTTAATTTTAAATAATAATCATTTTTATAAATAATTTTTTCCTTTTGAGGAATTGTAATAAAAAATTTTACATTCGGCATTTTTTTTACAATATCAATAAATTGAGTTAATCCTTTGTCGTTGTTTAAGCGATGCGGGAAAATAACGTCATATTTTTTTATATGATATTGAAAAGAAACAAAATTGATGCCATCTATTCCAAATGGGAATATTTTTACTTTATTACTTATTGAGACTGGTAATTTTTTCGCAATATGTTGCGAAGGAGCATAAATACTGTCATACACTTGGGCCCAACTCAACTCAAACTTTTTTAACCAGGAAAAGGCATAAATATCGTCGTTAAAAAAAGATGTTCCGTGCAATAATGCACCATATTTGCATCTTTCGTTGCCGAGTTGTTGATTATTGTAAAACAATATATCTATCCCTGGATTGAAATAATCTAAAAATAAAATATTTTTAGCATTTTTAATTTGGCATAAAGTTTTTATTAAATTTATCTGCCCTTTAATATAATTATGGTCATCGAGAAAATTACCTGACAATTTATTGGGTAAAGGATCTTTAGCCCCAATAAATAAAATTTCCGTTTTTGAATTTTTAACAGCCGACTTTAATCTCAATACAATATCTTCAAAAGAAGTCCCAGAATAATAAGGCGGCACAGCTATTATGTTTTTATTTTTCATATATTTAGAGGACGAATAAAATCAACCTCATTATCATAACGAGTTAATATTAAATCATTGTCCTTGGTCTCGTTAAGCCTTATATCTTCCATAAATAAAGCACCGTTATATTCTAAATCATTCGTAATTAATGTAGGAATGGTAGCCGCGGTCATTCTTATATTGGCTTCTAAAATCTGTAGATTGTTTTTGTTATTTATGATAAAATCTATTCCAAAAAAACCCTCATAATCATCCAAAAGTGGAGACAATTTATTAAGACATTCTTTTAATGTTTGAAATAAATTTTCGTCTATGCCATCTATCGGCAATATTTTTGAACCAACAAAATAATGACCATTAATTATTTGCTGTTCAGAAAAACCAAAAATAAAAATATCTTTTTTTTCTTTTACGCATTGTACGCTACAGGGTTTCCCGTCAACACAATCTTCAAAATACCAATCTAATGGGTTATTTTTAAAAAGCATTTGAAAGTTTTTACTGTTTCTAATTTCCAAAATATTAAAAACGGTAAAACCGCCCGATCCCTGTCGTCTTTTTATAAACCCCTCATGCCCTTCGATTAACAAAAAATCTATTTCTTTTTGCGATTTAATCTTAAACCACTTCGGGGTTAATTTTTCAAGTAGCTCCTTTTGTTTAAATTTATCATTTTTTATTAAGAAATCTAGATAATTATAATTTAATTTTAAATTATATTTTTGAGCTAATAAATCTGCTTGCGGATGTGGTACGGCCACAACTAAATATAGGGTTCCTTTAGAAATTTTGGATTCAATTCTTTCAAAAATTGATTTTCTGGAATCATCGTTTTTGGGAATTGAAATGAGATTATTCTTGTTTAGATAGTTTAAATTATTGCTATCTTCATTTACAACAACATTTTGATTATTTAAAATCCACGGAAATAAATTTTCATATTTCCACATAGCTGGGATTTTATAATTCATTGATTCACTAATAGCCCTAAAGTCAGAAATATATAACGCTTTTTTGTTTTTTAAAAACTTAATGTCTTCTGATTTTAATCTTTCCTTTGTTATTGAAAATTTTGTCATAAATAATGATTATATAATTTATTAAAATCTATTGCTTCTTTTATGCTTTTTAAGTTTGGTTTAATAACACTAAAGATATATAAATTAGACGAAGAACTATAACTTAAAGAATTATTTTTAATTTTATGTATTTTTAAAAATTTATCAGCTCTTTTCCTCTCATCATAAAAGTGGGGTAATTTGTACTGACTGAAGTTTTTTATGACTTCCTTTAAATATATATTGCTTTTTAGTAATATGCTTTGCAAAATAAAAATATTTTTACCCATCATGGTGGGATTCAAAATTACATAAAATTCTTTCTCTCTAAAATCATTATCCAACATCTTTAATCCAGTATATATAAAGGCCAATGCCCCATTCAATGTATATGGGGGGTCGGTTATAAATGTTTGAACTGTTGGTAATTTTTTTTCTTTCTCGATAAATCTAATATCAATGTTAATTATTTTAAAATGATTTTTAACGTCTTTTATGAGATTGATAATTTTTTTATCTTTTTCTATAACAATAGGGAATGCCCAGTAATCATTTATAAATTTTAAACTTAATAAATCATCGTCTCCTATAATCGCAAATCTTAAATACTCAGCAAAAGGATAACGATTTTTAAATAATCTATATCTTTTGTCTCTGGATTGTTCATCACAAGGAAATTGATCTAAATTTTTATTAGGCTTTGTAGAAATTTTTTGCTTTAAAATTCGCAAAGAATAAGGCAGGGTGAAAGAAAAATTAAATAGTTTTTTAATTCTCCCATTATTCTCTATAGAAACGATGCCATTATTTATAGATGCCGTAATAATCGGCGCTAAGTTATCAAAATCGGCAAAACTATTTTTCACAAAATCATCTATATTATTAGAATTTTGCAAAATAAAAATTAACCGAGCAAAATCTATCTTAGAACATAAATAATGTTCTTTCCAATAATCTGTTTTGATTTTGTTCGATGCCAATAAATCTAAAGGAAGCAATTTTAAATAATCATCGTAAGATTTTTCAATACGATAATCATAATGTAAATTTTTTAAATCTTCCAATATTCTACTTTTATCGCTTATTTTATTAAAAAATGTTTTCTCTACATGAAACCAATAATAATTGTTCTCTATCAATTTTAAGAAATAATCAATTAAATTTCTTGTCCGTCCTTTTTTAATTTTATGATTTACGTGCACCACAGATATATCTTTTAAGGATATAAAATTGAAACCACATTTAAATAATTTAAACATCAAGTAGTCATCTTCGAATCCGTAACCCCTAAAATCAGGGAAGCCGCTAGATTTATTAAACACATCTTTATTACAAAAACCAAAATTACCTATAAATGTTTTTGTTAGCAATTTTTTATTTGTGGTACCATCTCTATACAACATTGTTTCTGAATTGCCAGATATTTTTTTCAACAAATCATTACTACCATTTTCTATATTTTTAAAAATAATTTTACTTTCTTTTTGAAAAAGAGATTGATTCGTCCAAAACCTCTTAGCCCCATATCCATAATCAAATTTTTGAGACAATTTATGTATTTTAAAAAATGCTTTTTTATCTAAAATTATCGTATCATCGTCAATAAAAATTAACACATTTCCAGCTGCTGCTTTAACCCCTTTGTTCCTTGCCGTACCCCTACTAAGGGATGATTCGTTATTTATTATTTTAAATTTAAATGGCGTTTTCCTTTTATCGTTCCATTCATTAATTTTATTTTTTATTTTATTTAAATTTACGTTCTTTTTGTGACTGTTTTCGACTAAAATTACTTCCGCTGCATTGTCATAATTTTGATTAAAAATTGAACAAAGACAGTGAAAAATAGAATATCCTTTTTTGATATTAGAATTGCAAGAAAGCACGATACAAGATATTAAATTACAATTTTTGTCTTTAATTTTCATTTATATGAAACTTTTCTCTTAAATAAAATAAATCTATTTATATACATAAACGGTGCGTTTATCAATCCCACTAGCCACTTAACCGCTATTTGACCAATTATCAACGGAAATATTGGCATAGTCCCCATAAACGCCAAAGGAACAAAAATAACAGAATGTCAAGCAAGAGCGGGCATCGAACTAAAAACATTTCTCATCCATAAATATTTACCCTTAGTTATTTTTTTAAACCAAGAGAAAACCATAGCGTCAAAATTTTCACTAATTAAAAAAGCTGCCCAACTAGCTATTGTAATTCTTGGTACTAAACCAAATATTTGCTGCCAAACATCCTGAATCTGCCAAAAGGGTGCTGGTGGAAACTTTACTCCTAACCAAAAAAAGGAAACCATTGCTACTTGGTTGACGAAAGCAATTAGAATCATTTTTTGGGTTTCTTTTCTACCAAATTTTTCATTGACAATATCTGTCAATAAATAAGTAATTGAAAAAAACTAAAATTCCGCTCGGGACAAAAAATGTTTTAAACCCTAAATTAAATTCAGATATTTTAACTGCTAATATCTGTGCCGAAAGCACAAAAGTGACGTAAAGAGCGATTAATAAATCTAGTTTATTAAATTTTCTCGCGTACTAACTACCCAACAAGGTGAAACTGGTAACTCCCATAACCCAAGGAATAAGTAAATATATAGTCATAATAAAGAATTTTATCTAAAATTTTTTCTATCCAAAGTTATACTGATTGATGATTCTCGAATTTATACGCATCAACGAAAATTTTTAAATTTTTATTTATACCCGCTATTTAAAATCCCCTGTTGGGCATAAACTGATTTATTCTCCGATACGTTTCTAAAACCGGCGTTAGATAATAATTCCTTCTGCTCATCAAATTCCAAAAAATCAAAATCGCCGGTTTTATGTTCACCTTTAATTTTAGCGTTATAATAAAACATTTTGATTGTCGGCACCATTAATTTTATACCTTTTATAATTACTCCTAGCAATCCTGTTTTTTTGATATCTTGTTTGATGTGGGCAAGATAAATTTTTATCGGCTTAAATTCTTTATGGATGTTGGCAATAACGATTTTTCCGCCGGGTTTTAGGACTCGATAAAATTCCTTCATTATTTGCTCTCGATATTTCCTGGGCACGGCATAAATGGTGTTATTGGAACAAATTTTATCAAATTCATTATCAACAAACGGCAGTTTTTCGGTCAAGTCGGCCAGAACAATAATAGCTGCGGGGTCTTTCTTTTTATAAATATTGAGCGCCTCTTGGATATTATCTAAAGCTACCGGCATTCCTCCCCTCTTTTTAATCTCAATGGCCAAATTGCCAGTACCGGCGCCGGCCTCAAGAATTCTTTCTCCGTTTTTTATCTCCAATTCGTCGGCTATATTCCGTAGCAACTCCTGGTAAGGAATGACTAAATTTAAAACATCATAAACTTCAAAATACTTTTCCCAAAATTTAGTGTCTAACATAAATTAAGTTTATCCTGCGGCGTAAAACCAATGGTTTTTAAGGTCTGGGCTTCTCTCTTGGTATTAATAAACCAAA
>JAGUXS010000042.1 GCA_020061725.1 Patescibacteria group bacterium
ATCACTCGATACAACGTATCGTTATCTAACAATTTAATTAACTTAAAATTCCACTCAATTCACCCAATATTACTGTCTTGACAAAAGGAGTACACCATAGTTGCTCCAAATGAAATATATCTTACCGCTGTATATAAAAAAGATATTATTTGGGAAAAAATACATAGACGAGAAAGTGGAATTTATAAATGCGATTTTTCCATAAAACACATAAAAGATAATAAAATATCAAAATTTAAAAAGTATAAAACAGGACTGATTAATTCAATAGAAGATTTTTTTAATATTTATAAGTGGTTGGAAGAAAATTAAAATAAACAAAATTTATTTTATAAATTTTGTTTATTTTAATTTTATATTTATGGATAATAAAAAAAATAACAAAGAAAATTTTTGGTCAATGTTATCTTTAGCTTGGGAATTAGGGTATTTAATTGCTTTGCCATTAATATTTTTCGCTTTAGCCGGACGTTTTTTAGATAGATATTTTCACACTTCGCCGTGGTTATTTCTTTGTGGAATCTCAATGGCCATTATTATTTCAGTTTATATAGTTTATAAAAAAATAATTAAAATAATAAAATAGGCAAAATTAAATTTTAAATAATTTCATAGCATTTTGAGTTGTCGCTTGATCTACTTTTTCAAAATTTATTTGCTTAATCTCAGCGATTTTTTGAATTATATATTTTACAAAAAGTGGCTCGTTGCGTCTTCCTCTAAATGGCTTTGGAGTTAAATACGGACAATCTGTGTCTGTTAAAATTTTATCTAAAGGAATTTTTTTAATCACTTCTTTTATTTTTTCATTATCGCTAAATGTGATAATTCCGGTAAAAGAAATTAAAAAGTTTGAATACAAAAATTGTTCAGCTATTTTCCAATTTGCTTCAAAACAATGGATTACCCCTGTTAAATTAGGATAATTTTTTAAAATATTTAACATTTTTTCATATGCCTTTAATGGTCTTTCTTGATTTCCGCGGCAGTGTAAAATTATTGGCAAATTAAATTTTTTTGCTAAGTTTAATTGTTTCAAAAAAAGTATTTTTTGCAGGTTTTGAGTTTTTATATCTGATATTCTATAATAATCTAATCCAATTTCCCCAATAGCTTTTACTTTAGAATCTTTGGTTATTTGTTGATATTTTTTTAAATTAAATTTTTCGTCGTTTATATGAATTGGATGCAAACCAACTGTCGCGTATATTTTTTTATTAAAAAATTCATGAGCAATTTTTATTGCTTTCTTACTTGTTTCTAAATTTGAGCCAATATTAATTATTCCTTTTATCCCATTATTAAAACTACGCCCAATTATTTCGGCGTAATCTTTTTCAAAAGCGATAAAATTTAAATGACTATGAATGTCAAACATAAAGTAAGCAAAAATTTTGAGAGAGAAATTTTTGCAATTACTAATTTTCATTTTCTAATTCTATTTTAATAAAATTCAAAGTTCAAATTTGTTATTTATAGAACATTATACTAGTAAACAACTAACTCCAATACATTGTAATTCTTTTGGTAAAAAAGAAATTAATATTCCGGCTATTTTAATTAAAATTGGGGCAAGAGAAGAATTAATTAAAAATTGCTGAAAATGATTTCCAAATAAATATAAAATTACTCCTAAAATTAAAATTCCTTCAATTAAACTAAAAATTCCGCCAAGCAAACGATTAAATGTTTTTAAAAAAGGAATAATAGCGATAATATTAAAAATTTTATTAATAATATAAAAAATAAATCCGATTATTTGGCTAATTAAAATAAGAATAAAAAGAAAACAAGCAATTTGGGCAATTTTTAAATTGCCTAAAAATAAAGACAAAGAAAAATTGGCTAATGTGTCATAATAAAGTATAGCCAAAAAAATTCCAACAATAAGACCAATCAAGGCTCCAATGGCTTGAATAAATCCAAATCGAAATCCAGCCACTAAAAAACATAATAAAATAATGATGATAAAAATATCAAGTATGGGCATAAAATGAATGAATTATGAATTATGAATTATGAATTATGAATAATGAATTATGAATAATGAATTATGAATTAAGATTATCATATTAAAAAATTTTAATCAAAAAATTATACACAGATTTAACTTTTGACTTGCAAATAAAAAAGAGTATTATAGAAATTATAAATTAAATTATAAATTTTAAGATTTTTTTACTTTTTCGCCTCAAAAAATGGGAGGTGGTCAGCTTCTGGCTGATATTTTGCATTTTGCGTTTTGCACTTTGCGCTGCTTTTATGCCCGAAATAAAACCGCACATTGAAACATTTGCTAAAATAAAGGTCGTTGGAATAGGAGGGTCTGGAGGATCGGCAATTAATCGAATGATTCAGGCTAAAATTAAAGGTGTGGAATTTATTGCTATTAATACCGATTCTCAAGCCCTTCATCACTCTCAAGCGTCTAGCAAACTTCATATTGGCAAGATGACCACTCGCGGATTGGGCGCTGGAATGGATATGGAGATAGGAAGAAAATCCGCTGAAGAAAATCAAAATGAAATTCATGATATTTTAAAAGGAGCGGATATGATTTTTATTACTTGCGGATTGGGAGGAGGAACTGGCACTGGCGCTGCTCCTATTATTGCCAAAATAGCCAAAGAAATAGGGGCTTTAACGGTTGCGGTGGTAACTAAACCTTTTACTTTTGAAGGGGCTCAAAGAAAAAATATTGCTGAAAAAGGATTAGAAGATTTATTAAATAAAATAGACACAATTATTACTATCCCAAACGATCGAATTTTACAAATCGTGGATAAAAAAACTTCTCTTTTGGATTCTTTTGAAATTGTTGATAATATTTTAAGACAAGGGGTTCAAGGAATTTCAGATATTATTACAGTTCCCGGATTAATTAATGTTGATTTTGCCGATGTAAAAGCGATTATGAAAGACGCTGGTTCGGCTTTAATGGGAATTGGTAAAGCTTCTGGTGAAAATAGAGCGGTTAAAGCGGCTCAAGCGGCAATTGACAGTCCGCTTCTTGAAATTTCTATTGAAGGAGCAAGAGGAATTTTATTTACAATTACTGGCGGTCTTGATTTAACGATGCACGAAGTTAATGAAGCGGCTAAAGTTATTACTGAATCAGCGGATATTAACGCTAAAATTATTTTTGGAGCGATAATAGACGAGTCTCTTAAAGATGAAGTTAGAATTACAGTAATTGCTACCGGGTTTAATCAAGAAAAATCTTCTTATAATTCCGAAATGGATGTCAGTCCAACAGCTTTTCATTCAGTTTCCAATAAAGTTTTTGATGTGGAAAAAAGAATAAAAGTTAGCACTCCTTCTCATATTTCCCCTTCTTCTTTTCCTAATAAAGATTCAGACAATAAAGATTCTAACAACAAAGACGATGAATTAGAAATCCCGGCGTTCATTAGAAAGAAAATAAAAACATAAAAATATTAAAATAATTTGAATAAAAATAAACCCAAGTTTAATTTTTCCAATTGGACTTGGGTTTCTATTTTTCTATCTTGGTATTCTTTATGAAAATACAAAAAGAAACTGGTTTATTGGAATCAGAACTCCTTGGACATTAAGCAATGATGTGGTCTGGGATAAGACAAATAAAATCGG
>JAGUXS010000072.1 GCA_020061725.1 Patescibacteria group bacterium
AATTTAACTAATAAGGATATTTTACTGGCAGTGATAATTTGGTATAAGAAAGGAAACACAATGTTGAATTTAGCTAAAAGGTGGGGAGATAAAATATGGGAATTTTATCAAAAAAATCCAAAAGAATTTATAGAAAAATATTTTGATAAAGATATGCATGTGGAAAAAGTAAAAGCAGATTTATTGGAATATGGATCTTTTGAAAAACGGTTTGGTTTTAAAACTAAAAAAATCGGAGATTATGATTATATGGATGCTAAATTAAGAATTATCTATGATATGGAAGATAAACAATTAGACAGAAAAAAAAAGATACAATTTTGGGTTTACACAAATGATCTTGGCAATTCAAAAAAAAATAGACAAGCTAATTATTTATTAGCAAAAGATATTATTGAAGAATGGGAAAAAGCAGGATTGCCTGTTTATAAAAAATTTGGCAATCTTTCAGAAGAAGAAAAACAAGAAATTTTAGAAATAGCTAAAGATGAAAAAAAATTAAAAGAATTTTTGGAATAATTTATCACAAAGAAGATTTATAAAAAAAGAATTTTTAGAAAAGCGAGATAAAAAAGAAAGAGAAGCAAAGAAAAAATATAATTTGGATTAATTTTTATTTTTATTGTCATTTTAACTTTTAAAAAGTTTAGAAATTTATTTTTATGAACTATCCTTTAATAAGAACAAGAAACATCGGAATAATCGCTCATATTGACGCTGGGAAAACTACGGTGACCGAGCGAATTTTATATTACACTGGAAAAAAACACAAAATTGGCGAAGTTCATGAAGGCGCGGCTGAAATGGATTGGATGGAACAAGAAAAAGAGCGTGGGATTACCATTACTTCCGCGGCAACAACTTGTTTTTGGAAAGATTGCAAAATTAATATTATTGACACCCCGGGGCACGTTGATTTTACTGTTGAAGTGGAAAGAAGTCTTCGAGTGCTTGATGGTGGAGCTGTTATTTTTGACGGAGTGGCTGGAGTGGAGCCTCAATCTGAAACTGTTTGGCATCAAGCGGATAAATATCATGTGCCTCGTCTTGCTTTTATTAATAAAATGGATCGAATGGGAGCTGATTTTTATGCTGATTTAGATTCAATTTATGAAAGATTAAGTCCAAACGCGCATCCAATTCAATTACCTATTGGCGCTGAAGAAAATTTTAAAGGCGTAATAGATTTATTAAAACAAAAAGCTATTATTTCTACGGATAAAATGGGTAAAGAAATAGAAGAACAAGAAATTCCAGAAGAAATGAAAAAAAGGGTAAAAGAATATCGCAATAAATTAATTGAAGCGATTATTGAAAATGATGATAATTTAATGAGCCAATTTTTAGAAGGGAAAGAAATTCCAATTGAAGATTTAAAAAAAATTTTAAGAAAAGCGACAATTGAAAATAAAATAATTCCGGTTCTTTGCGGTTCGGCCTTAAAAAATAAAGGGGTGCAATTATTATTAGACGCGGTTGTTGATTATTTACCTTCTCCAATTGAGTTACTTCCGGTAGAAGGAGAAAATTTAAAAACAAAAGAAAAAGAAATAAGAAAAGCCGATGAACAAGAACCTTTATCCGCGATAGCTTTTAAAATTGCCACAGATCCTTTTATTGGAACCCTTTGTTTTGTTAGAGTTTATTCTGGAGTAATTAAAGCCGGTTCTTATGTTTTTAACGCAAGTAAAGAAAAAAAAGAAAGAATCGGACGCATTGTTAGAATGCACGCTAATCATCGAGAAGAAATTTCTGAAATTTCCACGGGCGATATTGCTGCAGTAGTCGGATTAAAAGAAACAACAACTGGAAATACTTTAACCGATATAAATCATCCGATTGTTTTAGAATCAATAATTTTTCCAGAGCCGGTTATTTCTATTGCAATTGAACCAAAAACAAAACAAGATCAAGAAAAAATGGGAATAGCTTTGGCAAAATTATCCGCCGAAGATCCGACTTTTAAAATTAAAACCGATGAAGAAACTAAACAAACAATTATTTCTGGAATGGGGGAGTTGCATTTAGAAATTATTGTTGATCGAATGAAAAGAGAATTTAATGTTGAAGCAAATATTGGAGCCCCTCAGGTGGCTTACAAAGAAACAATTACAAAAGAAGCTATTGGCGAAGGAAAATATATTCATCAATCCGGAGGACGTGGTCAATACGGACATTGCTGGCTTAGAGTTGAACCGCAAGAAAGAGGCAAAGGGTTTGAATTTATTAATGAATTAAAGGGGGGGGCTATTCCAAGAGAATATGTCCCAGCTATTGAAAAAGGAATAAAAGAATGTATGGAAACTGGAATTTTAGCTAATTATCCAATGGTCGATTTTAAAGTAGCGGTCTATGATGGTTCTTTTCATGAAGTTGATTCTTCAGAAATAGCGTTTAAAATAGCGGCAAATCGTGGATTACAAATTGCGGCTAAAGCGGCTGGATTAATTCTTTTGGAACCAATTATGAAAATGGAAGTAGTTGTTCCAGAAGATTTTGTCGGAGAAATTATCGGAGATATAAGTTCTAAAAGAGGCCAAATTTTACAAATGAGCGACAGAGGAAATATGAAAATTGTTGACGCTGAAGTTCCTTTGGCAAGCATGTTTGGTTATGTCACTAATTTACGTTCTATTAGTCAAGGAAGAGCGTCTTATTCAATGGAATTTTCTCATTACGCTCCAGTTCCACAAAATGTAACAGAAGAAATTGTTGGAAAAAATACTAAAACATAAAAATATGAAAGGTGTTTTTTTAAGATCTTAAGATTAGAAATTTATATTGTCTATTTTTGTGTTTTAATTTTTAATTTCATAATTCTTAATTTTTTTATGATTGAATTGCAGAAATTAGAATTTGAAAAAGTGATTAATTTTTTTGAAAAAGACTTGGAAAAACTTAGAATTGGTCGAGCAAATCCGGCTTTGGTTGAAAATTTAATGGTTGAAGCTTATAACACGCAAATGCCCCTTAAACAATTGGCAAATATTAATGTGTCTGATATAAAAACAATTATTATTCAACCTTGGGACAAAGGTCTTTCAAAAGAAATCGGAAAAGCCATTTCAATATCTAATTTAAATCTTCCTTGGTTGACAGAAGGGGAAATAATAAGAATAAATATTCCGCCAATGACCGAACAATTAAGAAAAGAAGTTGCTATAATAATTCATCAAAAAGCCGAGCAAGTCAGAGTAAATATTCGACAATTAAGAGATGAAATAAGAAATAAAATACAACAACAAGAGCGAGAAAAACAAATTTCAGAAGATGAAAAATATCGCCATTTTAAAAATCTTGATAAAATTACCGATGAATATAATGAAAAAATTAAAAATATAGCAGAAAAAAAAGAAAAAGAAATAATGACGATTTAAAAAATGAATTATAAATTAAGAATTATAAATGCAGAATTATAGGGATTAATGAAAATTGAAAATTATGACATTGCCTTTTGTGTTTTTATGTTTCTAGTGTTTTTATGTTTTTAACTGTTATTATTTTTATTTTAATTTTAAGTTTATTAGTATTTGTCCATGAGTTTGGGCATTTTTTTGTTGCTCGAAAAATGGGTGTTACTGTAGAAGAATTTGGTCTTGGTTTTCCTCCACGAATTTTTGGTATAAAAAAGGAGGGGACGCTTTATTCTTTAAATTGGATTCCTTTGGGAGGATTTTGTAAAATTAAAGGAGATGAAGGAGGAGATCCTTCTGAAAAAGACAGTTTTGCTTCAAAAAGAGTTAGAGTGAAAATGGCGATTATTTCCGCGGGAGTGGTAATGAATGTTTTTTTGGCATTTGTGTTATTTTCTATTGGATTTATGATTGGTTTTCCGCAAGCTATAAATGAAAAAATAATTCAGGGGGCAAAAAAAGTTAGTCAACCACAAATTCAAATTATGTCGATTTCAAAAGCCTCTCCAGCCGAAAAAGCCGGAATTCAAGCAGGAGATATTATTTTTGAAATAGATGGACAAAAATTTAAAGAAGTTTCTTTATTCCAAAAATATGTAAAAGATTTAGAAAATGAAGTTTTAATAAAAATCAAAAGAGGGGATCAAATTTTAGAAAAAAAAATTTACCCAGAATTTTCTGAAAAAGTTGACGGAAAAATAATAGGAGTTCAGTTGGCAAACATTAGTGTTGTTTCTTATTCTTGGTATAAAGCTATTTATTTGGGAGCTAAAACCACAATTTTTTTAACTTTTGAAATAATAAAAGTTTTTTGTTTATTGATTAAAAATTTAATTATTCATCAAACAATGACAGAAGATATTGCCGGACCAATTGGAATTGCTGTAATGACAGGACAAATAACTAAATTGGGATTTATTTATATTCTTCAATTTATCGCTTTACTTTCTTTAAATTTAGCGATAATTAATTTTATTCCATTTCCGGCGTTAGATGGCGGAAGGATATTTTTTTTAGTGATTGAAAAAATTAGAGGCAAAGCAATTAATCAAGAAATAGAAAATATAACCCATAATATTGGATTTATTTTATTAATGTTATTAATAGTAATAGTTACCTATCAAGATATAACTAAATTTGGCGGAAAAATTTGGACAGCGATTAAAAATTTATTTTAAAAAAACTAATTTTCTTTTTTAATTTCTTTTAAAAATTCTTCTAAACTTTTATTTTGAGAAAGTTTGTCGTAATCTGGGAGTTGTTTAATGTCATTGATTCCTAAATAACGCATAAAGTCAAAAGTAATTGTATAAAAAATTAAATTTAATTTTTTATCTTCATTAGTTTCAATTAATCCTTTAATTAACAAATTTCTTAAAATTAAACCGCAATTAATCCCTCTAATTTGTTCTAATTCTGGTTTAGTAATTGGTCCGCGATAAGCAATAATGGTTAATGTTTCCAAAGAAGGTCGACTTAATTCTCCAGTCATTTCTTCTTTTAAAAATTTTTGAATTATTTCGGCATTTTGAGGATTGGTTGTCATTTGATATTGTGAATTATTTTTAATAATTTGAATTCCTTTATTTGGATTATCATTATATTCTTTTATTAATTCTTGAATTTTTTCTTCTATTTCTTTTTCTTTAACTTTCACAAATTGTGAAAGTTTTTTTATTGAAAAGGGTTTATTGGAAACAAAAAGCAAACTTTCAATTGTAGATTTTAGATTAAACATAATAAAATATTAAAAATATTGGAAGTAAAATTTCTAATATAAAAATTATTTTTTTCGCGGGAATAAATTTTCGTCTTTTTTAATTTTAAATTTAATTTGTTCAATTGATTGATTTTTAAATTTAACACCTAATTGAGCAAAAATTTTTTTTGAAGTTTCTGGCATAAATGGTAAAACCATAACCGCTAAATGATAAATTCCTTTCAAAAGATTGGATAGGATTTTGTTTAATTGCTCTGGCTTATTTTTTATTTTCCATGGTTTTTTTTCTTCCATATATTTATCGTAAAAACTAATTAAATTCCAAATAATTTTTAAAGTTTCAAAAAGTTGAATATTTTTCATAGTTTTTTCATATTTTTCCCATGTTTTTTGAATGTCTTTTTTAATATCATTGTCATTAGAAAAAGAAAGAAAATTGGGTTCAGCCAAAGTTAAAACACGAGACACTAAATTTCCAAGTCCATTAACTAAATCGGAATTATATTTTTTTTCTAATTTTTCTATAGAAATATCCCCATCTTGTTTAAAAGGAAATTGCGAAAGCAATAAATAACGAGTTGCATCCACGCCGAATTTATTAATTAAATCAATAGGCAAAATAATATTACCTAAAGTTTTACTCATTTTTTGTCCGTTGATAGTAAAAAATCCATGAATAAATAATTTGTTCGGCAATGAAATATCTAAAGCTAAAAGTAAAGCTGGCCAAATGGTTGCATGAACTCGCAAAATATCCTTAGCCATTAATTGTAAATTTGGCGGCCAAAAATTTGGAATTTTTTTACAATCACCTTGCCAATTAATACCGGTTAAATAACTGCAAAATGCGTCTACCCAAACATAAGTTGTATGCGATTTGTCAAATGGCAAAGGTATTCCCCATTTAACGTTTTTTCGCGAAATGGCAAGATCTTCTAATTTTTCTTTTTTTAAAAAACTCAAAATTTCATTTTTTCGTTCAATCGGTTCTATTTTAAATTCATTGTTTTGAATTTTTTCAATTATTTTTTTTTGAAAATTAGAAAGTTTAAAAAAATAACATTCTTCTTTTATTAATTCTGGCTCTTTTTGATGTATCGGACATTTTTCATTTATCAATTGTGTTTTTGTTTTATATTCTTCACACCCAATACAATAAAGACCTTCATATTCTCCTTTATAAATAAATTTTTTATCAAAAAGGATTTGTAAAACTTTTTGAACCGTATTTTTGTGCTTTAAATCTGTTGTCCGAATAAAAGTATTATTGGAAATATTTAAATTATTCCATAAAAATTGAAATTTAGCCGCTATTTTATCGCAAAACTTTTGCGGATTTTTTCCTTCTTTTTGAGCTTTTTGTTGAATTTTCAATCCATGTTCATCAGCGCCAGCCAAAAAAAATACATCATCGCCTTTTAAACGATGATATTTTGTTAAAACATCCGCCGCAATAGTCGTGTAAGCATGCCCTAAATGTGGTTCATCATTAACATAATAAATTGGAGTAGTAATATAAAATTTCATAATTAAAGTAAATTTTTTAGACAAAAGGTGTTATGAAAAAATTTCGTTGCTTTTAAATTCGCGCTAAATGTAATTTTATGATCTAATTTTAGTTATTTTTAGCCAAAAAAATAACTTTTAAAAAGGTGACAATCGTCTTTTTAGTTACTTTTTATTTCTTCTTTTCTTTTTAATTCAAAATAATCTTTTATTAAAACAGATAAAGCGGTGGCCACTGGAATGGCTAATAACGCCCCAATGGGTCCGTATAATTTTCCGCCGATTAAAAAAACAATAAGAATTATCACTGGATTAAGTCCGACGGTTTTGCCCATTATTTTAGGAACCAATAAAGTATTTTCTAATTGTTGAATAATTAAATATAAAATAATCACCAATAAAGCAGTAAGAGGACTTTGAGTAAAGGCTAAAAACACGGCTGGAATAGCCCCTAAAATAGGACCAAGATAGGGGATAATTTCGGAAATTCCAGCAATTAAAGCTAATAATAAAGCGTATTTAACTCCTAAAATTAAAAGTCCAATATAACTTAAAATTCCTATTACTAAACATAAAATTAATTGCCCTCGCAACCAAAGACTTAATTTATTTTGCATTTGAATAAAAAGTCTAATTGTGTAAGATTGAAATTTTATAGGTATAATAGATTGAATAATTTTTTTAATCGCTTCTATTTCAAGTAATAAATAAAAAACAATAACTAAAACAGAAATAAAACTGATTAAATTCCCAAAGATATTTATAATATTTAAAAATACATTTTCTCCAACTTGAATTAAATTTTGTTTGCTCCAATTTTGTAAAGAATCGCGCATATTTAAAAACCCTAAAGTTTCT
>JAGUXS010000015.1 GCA_020061725.1 Patescibacteria group bacterium
AATAAAATAAATAAAATAAATAAAATAAATTAAAATATTTTTAGCGATAAATTGTTTTATTTTTACTCAATTAGAAATTTTAAAAAATATATAATATATATTTAAAATCGTAAAATTTCTAATTAGGTTTGTTTTGTTTAGAAATTATTTTTTAAACAGGGCCTACTTCTTTTTAAGAAAAGGGATTAGAATAATTTATTGCGATTAAGAGGGATAATTTTCAAAAAAATTAAAACTAAAAAGATTCAAAAACAGAAATTTTATAAAAGCAATCTGTTAGTTTTAAGAAATTGTAAGGAAAATTTCTGTTTTTTTTATTGTTTAAATTATTAAAAAAAAGTTTGTTTTTTTAATTTATTAGAAATAAATTTGACATATTTTAAATTAATTTTTAAAAACTAAAAGTTTTTTATGAAATTTATTTTAGGAAAAAAAATTGGAATGTCCCAAATATTTGATGAACAAAATAATGTTATTTCAATAACTATTTTAGAAGCAGGTCCTTGTGTTATAACTCAAATTAAAACTCAAGAAAAAGATAAATATGAAGCAATTCAAATTGGATTTGAAAAAAAGAAAAAAATAAATAAACCCTTAACAGGGCATTTGAAAAATTTAGGAAATTTTAGATATATTAGAGAATTTAGAGATAAAAGAAAAAAAATAATAAAAAATGAAAAAGAAGAATATAAAATTGGAGATAAAATTAATGTGGATATATTTAATATAGGCGATATTATTAAGGTAAGCGCTATATCAAAAGGAAAAGGATTTCAAGGGGTTGTAAAAAGACATGGATTTCATGGATCGCCTGCTTCGCATGGACATAAAGATCAACTTCGTATGCCTGGGTCTATTGGTTCAAGCGAATCAGCCAGAGTTTTTAAAGGAATGCGAATGGGGGGTCATATGGGCAACAAAAGAGTTACAGTAAAAAATCTTAAAGTGATTTCAATTGATCCTGAAAAAAATTTAATAAGCTTAAAAGGCGCGGTTCCAGGAGCAAGAAATACGTTGGTGGAAATGACAACATATAAGTTTTAAAAATAAAAAATAAAAATGGGAAATAACTCGCTTGTCTTAACTTTGCTGAGTTTAACAATTTTTTTCATAAAATGATGCCTCTATTTTAATAAAAATATTAAACGTTAAAGTGAAGTCAGGCGCGGCAATTCAAAAATAAAAAAATAATTTTTAATTTTCAATTTCTATTAAATTTTTAATGAATCAATTTTTAAACTTAAAAACAAAACTCATTTAAAAATCTAATCTAATAAAAATTGAAAATTTTATCATTGAAAATTTAATGAAAGTTAGAAATTGAAAATTTTTTGATTATTTATATTTTTACATTTTTAATTGTCATTTTTAACTTTAAGATTTTAACTTTTCATTTTTTTTTATTACTCATTATTTGTTATCTTTATTTATTACACTTACTATAATTATTGCGATTATATTTCTATGAAAATTTCTGTTTATAATCAAGAAGGTGAAGAAGTTGGAAAACAAGAATTAAATCCAGCGATTTTTGATATAAAAATAAAACCAGAGGTTATTCATCAAGTCGTAGTGGCTCAGATGGCTAACGCAAGACAAGTTTTAGCTCATACTAAAACTCGAGGTGAAGTTCGAGGGGGGGGAAAAAAACCATGGAAACAAAAAGGAACAGGTCGCGCTAGAGCTGGGACAATTCGTTCTCCCCTTTGGAAGGGAGGGGGAATAGTTTTTGGTCCAACAAAAGAAAGAAATTTTTCTCAAAAAATAAATAAAAAAGTGAAAAAAAAAGCTCTTTTTATGACTTTAACAGATAAAGTAAAAAGCAATTTAATGATTATTCTAGATAAATTTTTCTTAAAAGAAGGAAAAACAAAAGAATTTTTAAAAGTATTAAATAATTTAAACAAATTATTTCCGTTGATAAATAAAAAATCGCAAAAAAAAAATATATTAATTGCTATTGAGAGTAAAAATGAAAATTTAGTTCGCGCTACGAAAAATGTTTCAGGAATAGAAACAATTAGGGCAGATTGTTTAAATGTAATAGACTTATTAAAGTATAAATATTTTTTAATCGCGCAAAAAGGAATTGAGAAGATAGAAGAAACTTATTTAAAAGGTAATAGTAATAAGTAAACGAGTACAATTTATCAAAGGCGAATAATAAATTACTGATTATTGATTGTTTATTACGGGTTATTTTGTTTTTTTAACTTTAAAAGTTAAGCATTTCTTAATTCTTAATTCTTAATTCTTAATTTATTTATGAGTTTATTAAATATATTTAAAAAAATAACAAAAGAAACGTTAGAAGAAGATAAAAAAGAAAAGAAAAAAAATAAAAAAGTGGTAAAATCAGTAAGTGGACAGGTATCATTGGTAGATAAACAGAAAAAAAATAAAAATGATATTATAAATTATAAGAATGTTTCTTATAAGGATGCTTATAAAATTTTAATTAGACCGATTAGTACGGAAAAATCTACGGACTTAACGTCATTTAATCAATATGTTTTTGAAGTTGCTAAAAATTCAAACAAGATAGAAGTAAAAAAAGCTATTCAAGCTGTTTATAATATAAAACCAACAAAGGTTAATATTATAAAAGTAAAAGGAAAAAATGTAAGACATGGTAAAACTAAAGGAAAAACAAAAGATTGGAAAAAAGCGATTATTACTTTAAAACAAGGAGAAAGGATAGAAATGTTTGAAAAATAGTAAAATATCTAAAAATAAGTAAAATTACAAATTCAAAAATAAATTAATTTTTTATGATTAAAATATATAGACCCACAACTCCATCAAGAAGAAAAACATCCATTGTAATTACAAAAGAACTGACAAAAAAAAGACCAGAAAAGTCTTTGATTAAAATAAAAAAGAAGAAATCAGGAAGATCATATGGAAAAATCACAATCAGACATCGAGGGGGTGAAGAAAAAAGATTTTATAGAATAATAGATTTTAAAAGAAATAAATTTGATATGGAAGCAACAGTTATCGCTTTAGAGTACGATCCTAATCGTTCGGCTTGGATTGCCTTGTTAGAATATGAAGATAAAGAAAAAAGATATATTATTGCGCCAAATGAATTAAAAGTGGGAGATAAAATTATATCTTCAAAATCTCAAATAGAAATTAAAGTTGGAAATTGCTTACCATTAAAATATATTCCAACAGGTATATTTATTTACAACATAGAATTGCAACCTGAAAAAGGAGGGGAAATTGTTAGATCGGCCGGAACGACAACTTTTATTCAATCCATTGAAGGGAAATACGCTCAATTAAAAATGCCATCCAAAGAAATAAGATTGGTTTTAAAAGAATGTTTAGCTACAATTGGACAGGTTAGTAATTTAGATCATAATAATATTAGAATTGGTAAAGCTGGACGTAAACGACATATAGGAATAAGACCTGGGGTTAGAGGAAAGGCAATGAATCCAGTTGATCATCCTCATGGTGGCGGAGAAGGAAATTGTCCAATTGGATTAAAACATCCAAAAACCCCATGGGGTAAGCCAGCTTTAGGTGTTAAAACAAGAAATAAAAAAAAATGGAACAATAAATTAATTATTCAAAGAAGGAAGAAATAAATTAAATTTTAAAAATTTTTATTATGTCTCGTTCTCTTAAAAAGGGTCCATATGTGGATCCAAAATTATTAAAAAAAATATCTAATTTAAAACAAGGCGATAAAGTAATCATTAAAACATGGAGACGAAATTGTACTATTACTCCAGAAATGGTAGGTTTTACATTCGGAGTTCATAATGGGAAAAATCATATTCCAGTATTTGTTATAGAAAATATGGTTGGACATAAATTAGGAGAATTTTCTTTAACAAAAAAATTTATTAAACACGGAGGAAAGATGCAAAAAAGTCAAGAAGCAAAAGTAACAGAAGCCGTTCGTAAATAAGAATTATGAATTAAGAATGTAGAAAAAATCATAATTTATAATTTATAATTTATAATTTATATTTTATATTTTTATGGAAGCTAAAAATAAAATAAAAGAAAAAAAAATTATAGTCAAGACAAAATATATTCGTATTTCTTCTAAAAAAATTCGATTAGTTATTGATGTAATTCGCGGAATGGATGTTGAATTAGCGGAAAATCAATTGAAATTTATTCCTAAAAGAGCTTGTCATCCAGTTTTGAAATTATTAAATTCAGCTATTGCTAATGCTAAACATAATTTTGACTTTAAAAAAGAAAATTTATATATTAAAGAAATAACAGTTAATCAAGGACCAACTTTAGATCGTTGGATGCCTCGCGCTTTTGGTCGCGCCGCGCCAATTAGAAAAAGAACCAGTCATATTACAATAATTCTTGATCAGAAAGAAAAAACAAAAAAAGAACAAGTTGCAAAAAAATCGCAAAAAGATAAAGATAAAGTGGAAATTTTATCAAAAACGGAATTATCAAATGAAATTAAATCTAATGAATCCGAAACAAAACAATTTACTAAAACAAAAAAAGATAAAATAAAATTTAAAGATAAACGCGGATTCATAAAAAAAATATTTAACCGTAAAAGCGGATAAAATTTATAATTTATAATAATTTATAATTTTGTGGGTCATAAAATAAATCCAAAAATTTTTCGTATCGGAATAATATATACTTGGAGTTCAAAGTGGTTTTCTTTAAAAAAAAATTATCGTGAAAATTTGCGAGAGGATATTTTAATTAAAGAAAATTTATATAAAAAAATACAAAAGGCGGGAATAGATAAGATTGAAATTGAGCGATCTGGAGATGAAATTAAAGTTTTTGTTTATGTATTTAAACCAGGATTAGTTATTGGGAGAAAAGGAGAGGGGATAGAAGAAATAAAAAAACAAATACAAGAAACAATATTAAAAAATAAAAGAAAAAATTTTAAAATAAATATTTTAGAAGTAAAAGAGCCGTCTCTGTCGGCAAATATAATTGTTCAAAATATAATTGTTGATTTAGAAAAAAGAATTCCATTCCGACGAGTAATGAAACAAGCAATTATTCGAGTAAATAAAACCAGAGCAAAAGGGATTAAAATAATATTAAGCGGACGTTTAAATGGAGTTGCGATTGCTCGTTCAGAAAAATTAGTCAGTGGGAAAATTCCTCTTCATACTTTACGAGCTGATATTGATTTTATTCAAGGAACCGCGCGTACTACCTATGGAGCTATTGGAGTAAAAGTTTGGATATATAAAGGAGACATTTTTGAAAATCAAACTGATGATTAATTGTTAATTAATATCTAAAATTTTGGCAAAAATTCTGAACAATATTATAAAATTCTTTTAGCTAAAATAATTTTTATTTAAAAAAAATAAATGGTTTATTCAAGAGAAATTAATAAAATTTGTCAAAGTTTAGTTAACATCCTTAATTTATAATTCATAATTCAATTTATGTTAATGCCAAAAAAAGTAAAACATAGAAAATGGCACAAATTAGCCGGAATGTCGGGGAGAAAAGCTTCTAGAATGACTAAAGTAAGTTTTGGTTCTTTTGGTTTAAAATCTTTAGAAAAAAAATGGATTACTTCAAGGCAAATAGAATCTGCCAGAAAAGTAATAGTTCAATTTATTCGTAAAGCAGGCAAGATTTGGATTAGAATTTTTCCTGACAAGCCAATAACCGCAAAAAGCGCCGAAGTCCCCATGGGAAGTGGTAAGGGGGTTGTTGATCATTATGTGGCTGTAGTTAAACCAGGAACAATAATGTTTGAAATGGATGGAATTCCGGAAAATAAGGCAAAAGAAGCAATGAAATTAGCAAGTTATAAATTACCAGTTAAAACTAAATTTGTAAGGCGATAATAAATTAGTTTGTGAAAATTAGTTTGTATTTTGTGGAAAAAATATTTTTATTAATTAAAGTTTGGTCATCCCCCCGTGGGTGAAGTTTAAAAGTTATTTTATGAAAATTAAAGAATTAAAACAAAAATCAGAAAATGAATTGCAAAAAATGCTTCAAGAATCGCGAGAAAAATTACGTGAATTTAGATTCAAGATTGCTTCAAAACAATTAAAAAAAGTTAGAGAAGTAAGAAGTGGAAAAAAATTAATTGCTAAAATATTAACTTTATTAAATGTAAAAAAATAATTATTTATGGAAAATAATAAAAATAAAAAACCCATAAAAAGAACTTTTCAAGGAATTGTAGTTAGTGATAAAATGAATAAAACCATTGTTGTTAGAGTTGATCGAATTAAGTGTCATCCAAAATACAAAAAACGTTATAAAGTAAGCAAGCGTTATAAGGTTCATGATCCAGAAAATAAATGTAAAACAGGCGATAAAGTAACCTTTGTTGAATGTAGGCCATTGAGCAAAGAAAAGAGATGGCGTGTAAAATAGTTTTCAATTAATTTTGGGTATTAGACTAATAATATTAAATATTAAAAGCAATTGGAAGTTTAAAATGTAAAATACAAAGTTATAATTTAAACTTTAAAAGTTTGGTTTTAATTTTTTGAATTTTTAACTTTTTGTTCAAAGAATGAGATAGTTGTTTAAAAATGATTAAAAATCTCTGACGAGGAATTTTGAATTTTAATTTCAAATTTTAAATTTTTATGATTCAACATCGTTCAATTTTAAAAGTAGCAGATAATAGCGGAGCGAAAAAATTAATGTGCATTAGGGTTTTAGGCGGTTATAAAAAAAGATACGCTCGAATTGGAGATATTATTACAGCTGTTGTTAAAGAAGCGCAACCGCGCGGTGGCACAGTTAAAAAAAGTGATATTGTTAAAGCTGTTATTGTTCGAACAAAAAAAGAAACAAGAAGAAAAGATGGAGTATATATTAGGTTTGATGAAAATGCGGCAGTAATTATAGATCCAAAAACAAAGAATCCAAAAGGAACGCGAATTTTTGGTCCAATCCCAAGAGAGTTGAGAACAAAAGAATTTACTAAAATTATTTCATTAGCGCCGGAAGTATTATAAAAATGAATTATGTGGTAATTTTATTAAAAATTAAATTTATGTTTAAATATAATTTAATTCATGGTATAAGGATGGGAGTATATCATTTAATAATTAAATTTCAATGTTCACAATTAAACTATAAATTTTAAAACCTAATTGTATTTTGTTTGAGATTTGAGATTTATTGGTTGGTTGAAAATATTGGGATTTAGAATTTTGTAAAAATTTTTTCTAAATTTTGCTTAGTTTATATTTATTATGAAAATAAAAAAAGGCGATAAAGTAAAAATGTTAACAGGTAAAGATGTTAAAAAAACAGGAAAAGTGCTTAAAATTTTTCCTAAAAAACAAAAAGTGGTTATAGAAGGGCTTAATCTTAGAATTAAACATATGCGCCCTAAAAAAGAAAGAGAAAAGGGACAAAAAATTCAGTTTCCAGCTTCAGTTAATATTTCTAATGTAATGTTAATTTGTTCAAAATGTAGTAAATCTACGCGAGTTGGTTATAAAATTTTAGAAAATAAAAAAAAAGTAAGAATATGCAAGAAATGCGGAGAAACAATATAATAAATAGCTTGCAGCTTTAATTTTAAGATTTAAAAAATAATCAGTAATCAATAATTAAAAATAAAAAATAAAATAACAATAAAAAAAATTGGAATTTTAGATTTAATATTTTTGCGTTTTTAACTGTAATTTTTAATTTTTAAAATTTACATTTATTTCATTCTTTTATTTTAAAATTATTATTTTTTCTAATGTCTAATTACTATAATTATATAAGTCATTTCAATAATTATTTATTTTATGTCTTTAAAAGAACACTACATTAAGAATATTATTCCAATCATGAAAGAAAAATTTGGGTATAAAAATATTTTGGCCATGCCAAAAATTAAAAAGGTGGTTATTAATGTTGGAATTAATCCAGGAATGAAAGATAAAATGAATATAATAGAAAATACTTTAATAAGAATTACTGGACAAAAGCCAGTTAAAACCTTAGCTAAAAAATCAATTTCAAATTTTAAAATTAGACAGGGGATGGTAATTGGTATGATGATTACTTTGAGAAAAAAACGAATGTATGATTTTGTAGATAAATTAATTAATGTTGTTTTACCGCGACTTCGGGATTTTCATGGTTTATCGGAAAAATCAATAGATAAAAATGGCAACCTAAATATAGGTTTTCGAGAACATATTGTTTTTCCAGAAATAAATCCAGATGAAATAGAAAGTTTACATGGTTTAGAAATATCTATAGTAATATCGGCAAAAGATAAAAAAGAGGGGATTGAATTTTTAAAATTATGTGGATTTTTATTTAAAAAACACGTTTGAAATTAGAAATTATAGTAAATATAAATTACAAAAGATCTATAATTTTACATAGAGAGTGATCAGCCTTTAGTTGGCGCAATTTCTTATTTTTTTAAAATTTTTAATTCTGTATTTTAATTCATAATTCATATTTATGGCTACAGAAGCTCAAATTATAAAATCAAAAAGATCATTAATTAAACCGAAATATTCTACAAGAAAAGTTCGGCGTTGTTGGCGTTGTGGGAGAAAACACGGATATATGAGAAAATTTGATTTATGTAGAATTTGTTTTCGCGAATTAGCTAATAAAGGAGAAATGCCAGGAATTAAAAAATCTAGTTGGTAAAGATGAAAAACATTAAAATAATAAAATAAATTAATCTAATTAACATAATTGTCTTTAAACAATGCCGCAAT